>DATABT010000382.1:0-9921 GCA_036259455.1 Longimicrobium sp.
CGGCTTGCCCAGCATAAGGCAGACGAGGTCCAGCCGCTCCACGTCGCGCAGGTCGTGCGTGCCCACCAGCCTGCCGTCGCGCAGCACGGTGACGCGGTCGCAGACGGCGTACAGCTCGTCGAAGCGGTGGCTGATGTAGACGATGGCCGTCCCCTGTGCCTGGAGCTGGCGGATGAGGTCGTACAGGATGCTGACCTCGCGCTCCGCCAGCGAGCTGGTCGGCTCGTCGAGCACCAGCACCCTGGCCCCCAGCGACACGCCGCGCGCGATGGCCACCATCTGCTGCTGCGCCGTGCTGAGCGCGCCCAGCACGGCCGTCGGCTCGATCGCGAGGCCCAGGCGCTGGAGGAGCTCGCCCGTCTCCGTGCGCATCCGGGCCCAATCCACCATCCCCCAGCGGCGCGGCTCGCGGCCCAGGAACACGTTCTCGGCCACCGAGCGGTAGCTGAGCAGGTGGATCTCCTGGTGCACGGCGATCACGCCGGCGGCCTGCGCGTCGGCGGGGGTCTTGAAGTCCACCGGCTCGCCCTCCAGCCATATCCGGCCGCCGTCGCGGTGGTACGCGCCGGTCATGATCTTGATGAGCGTGCTCTTTCCCGCCCCGTTCTCGCCGACCAGGGCGTGCACCTCGCCGCGGCGCAGGGTGAAGTTCACGCCGTCCAGCGCCGTGGCGCCCGCAAAGCGCTTGACGATCCCCTCCATGCGGAGGATGTCGGGCGGCGGCGGCTGGGGCGGGCTCGTCATGGGCAGGAAGTGCGAGAGTGCGAAAGCGCGAACGTGCGAGCGTGAAGAGGAGCGGGAGTGCCGTTACTTTCGCACTCTCGCACTCCCGCACGTTCGCACTCGCCGTCTCAGTACGCCTCGGCGACGAATTGCGCGGCGTTGGTGCGGTCGAAGAAGCGGTCCTGGATCAGCTTCTTCACCGGCACCTGCTCGCCCTTGCGCACCTGCTCGATGGTCTCGAAGGCGATGGGGCCAAAGCGCGGGTTGCTCTCCACCGTGGCGCCCAGCTCGCCGCGCTGGATGGCCTCCAGCGCCGCCCGCTGCCCGTCGATGGACACGATCTTCACGTCGCGCCCGGGCTCCAGGCCGCTGGCGCGCAGGGCCTGGATGGCGCCCAGCGCCATCTCGTCGTTGTGCGCGTAGACGGCGGTGATCTGCCGCCCCAGCGACTGCGCGATGTTCTGCATCACCCGCTGCCCGTTGGCCCGGCTGAACTCGCCCGTCTGCGAAGCCAGGATCTTCATCCCCGGGTGCTGGCTGATGACGTCGCGGAACCCTTTGGCGCGGTCGGCGGCCACCGACGAGCCCGGCGTTCCCGTCAGCTCCACGATCCCCGCGGTGCCGCCCGTCTCCCTGACCAGCCACTCCGCCGCGCGCCGCCCCTGCTCGATGAAGTTGCTGCCCAGAAAGGTCACGAAGTCCTCCCCCGGCGTCCCCTCCGCCTCGCGGTCCACCAGGATCACGGGGATGTTGGCGTCGCGCGCGGCCTGCAGCGCGGGGGCCAGCCCCTCGAACTCGCGCGGCGCCAGGAGAATGACGTCCACCCGCCGCGCGATCAGGTCCTCCACGTCCGCCACCTGCTTGGCCGTCTGGTCCTGCGCGTCGGTGACGACCAGCTCGTAGCCGCGCTTCTGCGCCTCCTCGCGCAGGCTGGCCGTCTGCGCCATGCGCCACGGGTTGTCGTGGCCCATCTGGGAAAAGCCCACCGTCCACTGGCCGTCGTCCGCCGCCTCCTTGCGGCAGCCCGCCAGCGAAGCAAGGGCAAGCACGGGAATCACGCCCGCGCGCAGCAGAAAACGGGACCGGGGCAGCAGGGACATGGGTGGCTCGGCGGGTGGGTGTCCGGCAAACCGCGGCATCTGGCATCCGCGGGGTTGAACGAAGCCGAAACGGTTCAGGTTGGTTCAGAGAGAGTACATTTGCGGGATGCACGCTGTCAAGCACCTTCGATCTACCCTCCCGGTCCCCTCGGCGCAAGAGCCAGAAAAGATGGCCTCACACGGAATCGCCGGAGTCAGCAAAGTTAGTTCTCGCACCGTTTCATCTCTGCTGACTCCGCTGACTCCGCGTGAGGAAACGCGGTAGATGGCTGCCTTCACCCGCGGGCCCCACGGTTCGCGCGGGATAGGAGAACCGGGAATCCCGGTGAGGAGCGGTGGATTTGGCCAGTGACTGAACATGATGCTTGACAGCCCGGAGACGAACATCTAACCTGAACGCACCCGAACCTGTTCAGAACAGTTCAAGCGCGGTTTGCCGCACGTTCAGGCGGCGCTCCCCGGCCCCCGCAGGCACCACCGGCTCCCGCCCCGCTTCCCCGTCTCCGGCGCACATGAAGAGCACTCAGCCGACCATCAACGACGTCGCGCGGCTGGCGGGGGTCTCCAAGGCCACGGTCAGCGCGGTGCTCAACGACACGGGGACGGTCAAACGCTCCACCCGCGAGCGCGTGGTCAGCGCCATCGAGTCGCTCAACTACCGCAAGAGCGGGCCCGACGGCCGCAGTCCCGGGCAGCAGATGCGCAGCCTGGCGCTGGTGATCAAGGAGATCGACAACCCGTTCTACGGCGAAGTCATCACCGGCGCGCGGGGCATCGCGGAGGAGGCGGGATACACGCTGATCGTCGTCAGCTCCGAGGGCGGGCACCAGGCGGAGCGGCGCGCCGTGGAGCTCCTGCGGCGCAAGGAGGTGGACGGCCTCATCCTCACCCCCGTGCTGGACGTGGACGCCGACCTCAGCCACCTGTTCGAGCTCAAGCGCCGCAACCATCCCTTCGTCCTGCTGGAGGAGCTGCGCGGCGTGCCCGCCAGCCTGATCGACGTGGACAACGAGCAGGCGTCGCGCAAGGCGGTGGAGTTCCTGATCGGGCAGGGGCACACGCGCATCGTGCACTTCGCGGGGCCGGAGTACAGCTGGCACAGCCAGGAGCGCATCGACGGCGTGCGGCGGGCGTGCAGCGCGTCCCACGTCATCTTCAGCGACGACGACGTGATCCGGGCGGGCGCGCACCTGGAGGACGGATACCGCGCGGGGCTGGAGTACTTCCGCAGGCGCCCCGCGGCCGAGCGCCCGACGGCCATCACCTGCTACAACGACCTGGTGGCGCTGGGCCTGTGCCGCGCGCTGGCGGAGCTGGGCATCCGCGTGCCCGACGACGTGTCGGTGATCGGGTTCGACGACATCGCGCTCCTGGAGTTCCTGCCGATGCGGCTGACCACCGTCCGCATGCCCAAGGCGGAGATGGGCCGGCGCGCGGCGCAGCTGCTGATCGGCCACATCGAGTCGCGCGAGGCGCTGCCGCCGCAGAAGGTGTACCTGGACGCCGAGCTGGTGGTGCGCGATTCCACCCGCCCCATCACCCCGGCGACCGGCACGCGCGCCGGACGCATCCGCGTGACCCCGGTGCAGGGCGACGGCGCGGGCGCGCCCGCCAAGACGGGGCACGCCGCCGGCCGCGCGCGCCGCTGACGATCCGGCGGAGCCGGGGGGACGGGCCGCGGCGCCCGCCCCGCGGCTCCGCGTCTTTCTGCACGAGCGTCGTCGGGAACCACCACGCGCGGGGACCGCCCGCGCCGCATCCGTCCCCCCGCGGAAGGAACCGCCATGCCCGCCCCCTCCCCCAGCCGCTCACCGCCGCGCGCCGCCGGCCGATGGACCCGTTCTTCAAGACCCCGCCGCGCGTGGCGCGGCCCGTTCACCCGCTCCCACTGAGGGAACGTCCATGAGAACGCCTGTCGTACGAAACTCCAGGCTGGCCGCGCTGCTGCTGAACGCGGCGGCATGCCTGGCACTCCTGCTGGGGCTGGGCGCCGCGCCGCTGGCGGCGCAGGGCACCGGCCGCGTGACCGGCACCGTCACCGCGCCCGGCGGCGAGCCCGTGGCAGACGCAACGGTCGTGGTCGTCGGCACCACGCTCAGCGCCCGCACCGGCGCGGACGGCCGCTACACGCTTACCGGCGTCCCCGCGGGATCGCGGCAGATCCGCGCCTCGCGCCTGGGCCTGGCGTCCAGTGCCCAGACCGTGAACGTGGCCGCCGGGGGCGAGGCGACCGCCAGCTTCCAGCTGGCCGCGCAGATGCTGCTGCTGGACACGATGGTGGCGGTGGGCTACACCACCCAGCGGCGGACGACGGTGAGCGACGCCGTGGCCGAGGTGACCGCCGAGCAGATCGACGACCAGCAGGTCGCCACGCTGGAGGAGGCGCTGCGGGGCCGCATTGCCGGCGTGGTGGTCCAGTCCACCGGCGAGCCGGGGCAGCAGAGCCAGGTGATCGTGCGCGGACAGAACTTCCTGAACGAGTCGGGCATTTCGCCGCTGTACATCGTGGACGGCATGTACACCCGGCAGAACCCCAACCTGAACCCGGAGGACGTGGAGAGCATCCAGGTGCTCAAGGACGCGTCCGCGGCCGCGCAGTACGGCGCGCAGAGCGCCAACGGCGTCATCATCATCAGCACGAAGCGAGGGCGGGCGGGCGAGCCGCGCATCAGCGTGAACTCGTACTACGGCGTGCAGGACGTTCCCCAGCGCATCGACTTCGTGGGCGCGCAGCGCTGGCGCGAGATCAACGCGCAGGCGCGGCAGAACGCCGGGCAGGCCGTGGACGACACGCCCTGGACGGCGGACACCGACTGGCAGGACGCCGTCTTTCAGACCGGCAGCATCCAGGACCACAACGTCTCCGTCTCGGGCGGCACCGACAACGCCAGCTACCTGCTGGGCGCCGGGTACTTCGAGCAGGAGGGGACGATCATCAACACCGGCTTCGAGCGCTTCAGCTTTCGCGTGAACAGCGAGGTGCGCGGCGGCCGGTGGCGCATCGGGCAGAACGCGGCCATCAGCCGCAGCACCCGCGAGAACATCGTGGGCTTTCCCCTGATCGACGCGGTACGCCTGCAGCCGGGCATCCCCGTCTACGATCCCAACAACTCCAGCGGCTACGGGTACGGCAGCGGCAGCGGCAACCTGGCCTCGTTCGGCACCAACCCGGTGGGCGCCTTTGAGCGCGAGAACAACCGCAACATCAACAACCGCGTGCTGGGCAACGTGTTCGGCGAGCTGAACCTGCCGCTGAACCTGCGCTACCGGCTTAACCTGGGGGTGGACTACAGCGACCTGAACTGGAACCAGTTCATCCGCCAGCAGCAGATCCGGCAGAACACGGTGCCCACCTTCAACGAGGGCACCGACCGCCGCGACACCTACCTGTCGCTCCTGGCCGAGCACCTGCTCACCTTCGAGGGAAGCCGCGGCGGGCACGCGCTCAACGCCGTGGCCGGCATCTCCGAGCAGACCAACAGGTTCGAGCGGCTGGAGGCCTACCGCCGCGGCTTCACCGACGAGGACATCACCGAGATCGACGCGGGGACCAGCAACTTCGCCAACCGCGGCTTCGAGATCCCCGGCGCCCTGCGCGGCTACCTGGTGCGCGCCAACTACTCGTTCAACGACCGCTACCTGCTCACCGGCACCTTTCGCCGCGACGGCAGCAGCCGCTTTGGCCCGGGGAACAAGTGGGCCGACTTCTGGTCCGGCTCGGCGGGGTGGGTGGTGAGCGAGGAGTCGTTCTTCGGCGGCATTCCCGTGCTGGGCGGGGCCGACTACCTCAAGCTGCGCGCGAGCTACGGGTCGCTGGGCAACCAGGACATCGACGACTTCGCGTTCGCGGCGGCGGTGGTGAGCAACCAGAGCTACCTGTTCGGCAACAGCATCGCCACGGGCGCCACGCAGCTGGAGCTGGCCAACCCCTTCATCCGCTGGCAGGACCAGACGCAGTGGAACGTGGGCGCCGACCTGTCGGTGATGAGGGAGCAGCTGCGGATTACGGCCGACTACTACGTCAGCGAGTCGGGCGGCCTGCTGGTGCGGGCGCCCATCCCCTGGAGCCTGGGCGCCACGGCCGCGCCGTACGTGAACGCGGGCACGGTGCAGAACCGCGGCTTCGAGCTCGGCGCGCAGCTGCAGCTGGCGCGCGGCGACCTGAGCGTGAACCTGGGCGCCAACCTCACCACCATCCGCAACGAGGTCAAGTCGCTGGGCAACGACGACCAGCCCCTCCCGGGCGGCATCGAGGGGGTGGCCTGGACGGCGGTGGGCGGCGGGATCGGCGACTTCTTCGTCCTCAGAACGGACGGCATCTTTCAGAGCGACGCCGAGGTGCAGGCGCACCGCAGCAGCGACGGCACCCTCATTCAGCCCAACGCCAGGCCCGGCGACATCCGCTACGCGGACCTGAACGACGACGGCATCATCGACCTGGACGACCGCTACGTGGCGGGAAGCGCCATTCCCGAGTTCGAGACGGGCTTTTCCCTGGACGCCGACTGGCGGGCCTTCAGCTTCGGCCTCTCGATGCGCGGCTCGCACGGGGTGGAGGTGTTCAACGTGGT
Organism: Longimicrobium sp.; assembly: GCA_036259455.1. Taxonomy (GTDB): domain Bacteria; phylum Gemmatimonadota; class Gemmatimonadetes; order Longimicrobiales; family Longimicrobiaceae; genus Longimicrobium. The sequence goes on from DATABT010000382.1 coordinate 6,395, forward strand.
CCGCTTCTGGACCGACCGCATGGACGAGAACAGCAACTACCGTAGCGACCTGAACCCCTGGACCCCGCAGAACACCGACACCGACGACCCGCGCGCGGTGTTCGGGGCCGCGGGCGCCGACAACGCCCGGGTGAACAGCGACCGGTGGATCGAGGACGGCTCGTACCTGCGCATCCAGAACCTGCTGCTGGGGTGGCGCATTCCGTCCGGCGTCACGCGCCGCATCGGCGTGGCGGGCGAGGGGTCGCGCCTGTACCTGAACATCCAGAACCTGCACACGTTCACCAGCTTCTCCAACTGGGACCCGGAAATTCGCGGCGGCGGGGCGCTTTCGCGCGGCATCGACGACGGGCGCATCTACCCCAACCCGCGCACGTTCACGCTGGGCATCGACGTAAACCTGTGAAACCCCGGGACAGAGGCATTCGAGCCATGACGAAGAGAACCCGACGGGTCCCGGTCCTCGCGGCGGCGCTGCTGCTGGCGGGGTGCGCGGACCTGACCCTGGAGGACCCCAACCGGCAGACGGTGGAGACCTTCTGGCAGACGGAGCAGGACGCGCTGCTGGGGATCAACGCCACCTACCGGTCGCTGCAGGAGAACGGCACCTACGGCCGCTGGCTGCAGTTTGCCTACGACCTGCGCAGCGACGTGGGCTTCAGCCGCAGCCCGTGGGGCGACCTGGCCAACTTCACCAAGAGCGTGCTGGGCAGCTACGACTTCGAGGTGAACCGCGAGATCTGGCAGCACCACTACCAGGCCATCTTCCGGGCCAACCAGGTGATCGCGTACGTGCCGGGGATCCAGATGAACACGGCCACCCGCGACCGCATCGTGGGCGAGGCGCAGTTCATTCGCGCGCTGATGTACTTCAACCTGGTGAACCTGTACGGCGGGGTACCGCTGGTGGTGGAGCCGCCGGTGCCCAGCGACCGGCCGGCGGAGGGAACGCCGGAGGAGATCTGGGCGCTGATCGAGAGCGACCTGAACGCCGCGCGCAGCGTGCTCCCGCCGTCGTACAGCGGCAACGACGTGGGCCGCGCCACCCGCGGCGCCGCCGCGGCGCTGCTGGGCCGCGCGCACCTGATGCAGCGTGAGTGGGGCGCGGCGTCGCAGGCGTTCTCGCAGGTGATCGGCGGGCCGTACACCCTGCTGGCCAGCTACGGCGACAACTTCATCCAGGCGCAGGACAACAACCCCGAGACGGTGTTCGAGGTGCAGTTCGGCGGGCCCGAGGTGCTGGCCGCCGGCAGCCGCGGGCAGAACATCATCAAGATGATCGGGCCCTGCGACGTGGGCTTCTGCGACGGCGAGCCCACGCAATGGTACTTCGACGTGCTGCGGTCGGAGACCACCACCGGCGGCGACCCGGACCCGCGCCTGGACGCGACGCTGTTCTACGACCGCGCCGGGGGGATGGACGTGTACGGCACCCCGTTCGCCACGCGGTACGGCGACCGGCTGGGCGACCGGTTCTGGAAGAAGTACGGCGAGTGGTACAAGACGGCGCAGGACTGGGACAACCCCATCAACGTCAAGGTGATGCGGCTGGGCGGCATCCTTCTGCTGCACGCCGAGGCGCTCAACGAGGCCAGCGGCCCCGCGGCGGCCAGGCCGTTCGTGGACCAGGTGCGCGCGCGGGCCGGGCTGGCGCCGGTTTCGGGCACGCTCACGCAGGCGCAGATGCGCGAGGCCATCGAGATGGAGCAGTTGCGCGAGCTGGGGCTGGAAAACGAGCGCTTCCTGTACCTCAAGCGCCACGGCTGGCTCACGGACCCGGCGCGGATCAACATCCTGAAGACCCACGACCCGGACTTCAACGTGTTCGAGCCGCACCGCAACCTGCTGCCCATCCCCACCACGGAGGACCTGCTGAACCCGAACGTGGATCAGAACCCCGGCTGGTGAGCAGTGTACCGGCCCGGGCGGGGTGAAACCCGCCCGGGCCCTTTTCGTGAGGGGGGGTGACTGGAGTGACTGGCCCTCTCCCCCGCCAGGCCTTCAGGTTCCTCGCGACGGCTGGCGGCCCCTCCCCGACCCCGGGGGAGGGGTGGTGGTGGGCGGGTTCGGCGCGCGTCGGAGGGTGTGGCGCGATTGCCTGGCCGACCCCTCCCGGGCCCTTCCCCGCAAACTGCGCGGGGAAGGGAGGTGCGACGCACCTCTGCCAGGCACGATCGAATCCTCCCCTCCCCGCTCGGAACGAGCGGGGAGGGGACCGGTCGGGAGGGGCCCCGCGGACCACGTACGAGACACACCGCTGGAGAACTGGATGAAGCCGCCGTTCCGCCTGCTGTTTGCCATCCTCCTTCCGCTCACCGCCGCGTGCTCCGGTGGCGGGGGTGGAGGCACCGAGCCCACGCCCCCGCCGCAGTGCACCTTCGCCAACCCCGTGGCGGCCGGGGCGGATCCGTGGGTGGTCAAGGAGGGGGGCACCTACTACTCGGTGCAGTCGGTGGACAACGGCATCGTCGTTTACCGCTCCACCAGGCTCTCGCAGCTCCTCAGTAACGGCGTGCGCGTGTGGGTCGCGCCCGACACCGGCTGGAACCGCACCAACGTCTGGGCGCCGGAGCTGCACCACGTGGACAACCGCTGGTACATCTACTACGCCGCCGGCCGCGCGGGCCCGCCCTTCATCCACCAGCGCGCCGGCGTGCTGGAGTCCACCGGCGACGACCCGCAGGGCCCGTACGTGGACCGCGGCATGCTGTACACCGGCGACGACCAGGCAGGCGGCGCGCCCGCGAAGTGGGCCATCGACCTCACCATCGGGCGCATCAACGGGCAGCTGGTCGCCGTCTGGTCGGGATGGGAGAACGACGCCGCCACGGACCGTACCCCGCAGCACCTGTACGCCGCGCGAATGATCAGCCCCACGACCATCAGCGGCAACCGCGTGCGCATCAGTTCGCCCACGGAGGCGTGGGAGCGGGGGACGGAGCTGGACCTGCAGGAGGGGCCTGAGGTGCTGCAGCGCAACGGGCAAACGTTCATCATCTACTCCACCCGCGAATCCTGGCTGCCGGACTACCGCCTGGGGCAGCTGAAGTTCATCGGCGGAGACCCGCTCTCGCCGGCGAGCTGGAGCAAGAGCGGCGGGCCCGTCTTTCAGTCCGGCGAGGGCGTGGTGGGCGTGGGCCACGCCAGCTTCACCACCTCGCCCAGCGGCACGGAGAACTGGATCGTCTACCACGCCAAGACCAGCACCGCGCCCGGCTGGGACCGCGTCATCCGCATGCAGACGTTCACCTGGAACTCCGACGGCTCGCCGAACTTCGGGCTTCCGGTCGCATCGGGGCGGCAGATTCCGTTGCCGGCCGGGGAGTGCACGAGTTGAGGGGACGGGGGGGACAGGGGGACAGGTTACAGGGGACAAGGGGACAAGGGGACAAGGGGACAAGGGTGCACCCTGTGGGATGAAGGTCGCTCGCGCCGCTGCTGTCATTTCGAAGGAGGCGCCCGCGTGATCTTTGCCGGTGCGAGAACTCGTTGCGCCGACTGAGAAATCTACTCGCCCGTGCTGGTGC
>DATABT010000383.1:0-3667 GCA_036259455.1 Longimicrobium sp.
CCCAGGGCGGGGCTTATGGCAGTTCTAGCCCCGGGCTTCAGCCCGGGGTGGGTGCGCGCAGCGCGTTTGCATCCACCCCCAGATTCATCCGCCCCTCCCCCGGCGCGCGAAACCCTCCCCGAATCCCATCCCCCTGTTCCCCGTACCCCGTACCCTGTAACCTGTCCCCTTGCCAGTTCACTTCGCGCACTTCGGACGACATTCACCGTGCCCGACGCCAGGCTCCCGTTCGACATCCACGCCGTCATCCGGCGCATCCGCAAGGCCGTGGAGCCGTTCCCCAGGGCCGCGATGTTCGAGCTGGCGGAGCGCGGATGGACGACCCCGTTCCAGCAGCTGGTGGCGTGCATCATCTCCATCCGCACCACGGACGAGGTGATGCTGCCCACCGCCATCCACCTCTTCGAGCACGCCTCCACCCCCGCCCGGATGGCGCGGCTGAGCGTGGACGAGATCGACGCGCTCATCCGCACCTGCGCCTTTCACTACGGCAAGGCGGGGCAGATCCGCGAAATCGCCGAACGGCTGGTCGCGGAGCACGGCGGTGAGCTGGGGTGCGACGAGGCGCTGATGCTGTCGTTCCGCGGCGTGGGCCCCAAGTGCACCAACCTGGTGATGGGCGTCGCGTGCGGAGAGGCGCGCATTGGCGTGGACGTGCACGTGCACCGCGTCGCCAACCGCTGGGGCTACGTGGCCGCGCCCACGCCCCAGGCGACCATGGCCGCGTTGATGGAAGTGCTGCCGAAGCGCTACTGGGTGGAGATCAACAAGCTGCTCGTCCCCTTCGGAAAGCACGTCTGCACGGGGCGGCTGCCGAAGTGCAGCACCTGCCCCGTGCTCGCGTACTGCCGCCAGGTCGGCGTCACCAGGCACCGGTAGGAGGTACGAAGGTGCGGGGTACGAAGGTATGGTCCCCTTGTCCCCCTACGCTCCGACAGCCTCCGCCGCAGGCACGTGCGACGTCGGTTGATAGGTGCCGGGCACGGCGCGGAAAGCGATGGCGATGCGGTTCCATCCGTTGATGGCGACCACCGCCATCGTCAGGTTCATCAGCTCTTCCTCACTGAATTCCTCGCGCGCCTGCTGATAGACCGCGTCCGGGACGTGGCCCTCGCGCACCAGCGTCAGCGCCTCCGTCCAGACCAGCGCCGCCCGCTCGCGCGGCGTGTAGAACGGCGTCTCGCGCCAGGCGTCCAGCGCGTACAGCCGCTGCTCCGTCTCCCCCGCGGCGCGGGCATCCTTGCTGTGCATGTCGATGCAGTACGCGCAGCCGTTGATCTGCGACGCGCGCATCTTTACCAGGTGCAGCAGCGGGTGCTCGATCCCGCTCTGCCGTACGAAGCGCTCCAGCCCCGCCATCGCCCGGTACGCCTCCGGCGACGCCTTCGCGTAGTCCATCCGCGGCTCCATCCATCCCCCTCCTGGTCGGCGATTCGATTCGAACGAGAATGCAGATGATGGAAAGCCAGACAGCGTTCCGCCAGAGGGGGCACGAAGACCCCTTGCACGGGTAATTATCTTAGTACAGAGATTCTTTGTTCAAAGACGTTCGTACCCTGACGCGGATGGGAGATAGATGAACACGCACCTCGAACTCGGACTGGATACCTTCGGCGACGTGACGCGCGCGGAGGACGGCCGGCTGCTCTCGCACGCCGAGGTGATCCGCGACGTGATCGCCGAGGCCGTGCACGCGGACCAGGTCGGCGTCGACTTCATCGGCCTGGGGGAGCACCATCGCGAGGACTTCGCCATCTCCTCGCCCGAGGTGGTGCTGGCCGCCATCGCGGGGCGCACGGAGCGCATCCGCCTGGGCTCCGCCGTCACCGTGCTCAGCTCGGACGATCCCGTGCGCGTCTTTCAGCGCTTCGCCACGCTCGACGCCGCGGCCGGCGGCCGGGCGGAGGTCATCCTGGGGCGCGGGTCGTTCACCGAGTCGTTTCCGCTGTTCGGATACCCGCTGGACCAGTACAACACGCTGTTCGAAGAAAAGCTGGAGCTGTTCGCCGACATCCTGCGGCAGGACCGCACGGGCGAGCCGGTGACCTGGCGTGGAACGACACGTCCGGCCCTCGACGGGCAGCGCGTGTTTCCGCGAACGGAGCACGGCGCGCTGAAGACGTGGATCGGCGTGGGCGGAAGCCCCGAATCGGTGCTGCGCGCCGCGCGCTACGGAATGCCGCTGATGCTGGCCATCATCGGCGGCAGCCCGCTCCGCTTTGCGCCGTACGTGGAGCTGTACCACCGCGCGCTCGGCGAGCTGGGAACGCCGCGCCTGCCCGTGGGCGTGCACTCCCCCGGTCACGTGGGCGAAACGGACGCACGGGCGCGCAAGGAGTTCTGGCCGGCGTACCGCGAAATGCGCGACCGCATCGGCGCGGAGCGCGGGTGGCCGCCCACCAGCCGTGCCGAGTTCGAGCGGGAGATTGAGTCGGGGTCGCTGTACGTGGGCTCGCCGGAAACAGTGGCGCGCAAGATCGCCGACACCGCGCGGGCGCTGGGGATCTCGCGCTTCGACATGAAGTACAGCGCGGGGACGCTCGCGCACGGGGTGATGATGCGCGGCATCGAGCTCTACGGCCGCGAGGTCATTCCCCGCGTGCGTCAGCTGATCGCCGCGCCGGCGGACGGGCCGGTCGCCGCCTCCGTCGCCTGAGCGGGTGTCGCTGAACCTCGCGGTGTGGAATCATCCCGAGTCAATCGGCGCCACGCGCACCCTGCCGGATGAAAGTTGCTCGCCATGGCTGTCATTTCGAAGGAGGCGCCCGCGTGATCGTCGCGAGTGCAGGATTTCTGTGGCGCCGACTGAGAAATCTACTCGCCCGGGCAGGTGCCACGCCCCACTCGACGGACCTCGGCCGAATCCCTTTCCGTTGAGGGAGCGCCCGCGAGGAACACGAAGCAGCGCAACCGTTTGCGGCGCGACCGAAGGACCTTCTCTCCTGCCCGGCGGGGCCGGCTTGGCGGCGCGAGGCCAGCCCCCCGGTCCTGCCAGATTTCTCAGTCGGCGCCACGGGTCCGTGCACCGGCAGCGATGACGCGGGCGCCTCCTTCGAAACGAGAGCCGCGGCGGAGAGGACGTCTTACGTGCAGGGTGGGCGCACAGCCGGATGACTCAGGATGACTTCTTCTGGCGCGACGTTGAGCAAGACCTCACGAGGACGGATGGGACACGGTCTCGGCGTCCGCCTTCTTCCGCCGGCGCCTCTTTGGAGGGTCGTGGGATGCGACCAGCTCGCGCAGGGCGTGCACCAGCCCGCCCACCTCGCGGATGACGCGCTCGTCGCCCTCACGCAGCATCGCCGCCAGGATGTGCTTGCAGACCCGTTCGCGCCACAGGTGGTCGCCGCAGTCGCACCGGGTGATGAGTCGCGAGCGCAGGTCCACCCAGTGCTCCTCCGCGCCGCCCGTGACCAGGTACTGCCCGGGTCCGATCGCCTCAACCTGCAGCCCCAGGCAGCGCTCCAGCCGCCCGGCCTCCACCCCGCCCGCCTTCTCGATGTCGATCTCGATCATCCGTCGCTCCCGATCCCGATGTGCACCGTTTCCCGCCATCAGTGATACACCTGAGCGGCACGTCGGTTTCGGATTTTGTTCGGCAAAAGGCGCGAGAATTTCCCCCGGGAAGTGACTACAACATCCAGGAAAAGAGGTTCTTCGTCGATTT
>DATABT010000384.1:0-7779 GCA_036259455.1 Longimicrobium sp.
GCATCACGTCCACCGCGCCGCCCTGCACCTCCCGCTCGCCCGCCCGCTCAAAGAGCGCGCGGGCGCGTTCCGCATGCTCCAGCGCCTCCGGGAACCGCTCCCGCCGCACCCGCAGCAGCCCCACCACCAGCTCGGCACGCCCCGCCAGCACAGGATGCCGGAGCGGGTCCGCGCTCCGCACGACGGGAAGGATGAGGGGCTCCGCCGCCCGGATGTCACCTCCGTGGAACGTCGCCGCCGCCTGGAGCACCCGCGCCCACGCGCGCAGGGTGGGAGAGGCGTCCGCCCGCGCGGCGGCGTCGCGGTACAGGGCCTCCGCCGCCCGGAAGTCCACGTCCTTTTCCCGCACGCAGGCGGCGGAGAAGTCCCGGTGCGCCTCCGCCAGCCGCCGCGCGCCGGATTCGCCGGCCGCGGCGCGGATGGACCGGACACCGTCCGCCAGGGTGGCGTCGCCGCCGGGGCGCCGCTCCAGCGCGGTGCCCAGCGCCTGCGCGCGCCGCAAGTGCCCTTCGGCGGCCGCGGGGTCCCCGGCCAGCGCGGCGCCCGCCCAGGCGCCCAGCACCCGGCACCATCCCAGCTCCCGCGCCCGCTGCGGGTCCGTGCCCGCGTAGGCCGTGTACTCCGCCGGCGCCGCGGCGGCGTCTGGCGGCGGGGGCTCGCCGGGAAAGCTCTCCAGCGGCTCCAGGTGCCGCCGCGCCTGGTCCGCCCAACCCGACGCCGCGTCGGCCGCCAGGTAGTCGCGCCAGGCCTGCGCGGCCTCGCCGGGGAGCTCCATCCGCTCCAGCGCCAGCGCCAGGTTGTAGCGCGCCGTGCGGTTCTCCGGCTCGCGCTCTACCGCCTCCTGCGCGGCCTCGATGGCCGCGCCCAGGTCGCGCGGGGTGCCGGCCCGCTCCGCCCGGACGATGTACGCGGCCGCGAGGTCCGCCAGCACCGGCGCGGGGCGGTCCGCCAGTCGTGCCGCCGTGCGCAGGGATGAGATGGACCGCTGGAGGGCTTTTCCCGCGTCGTCGGCGAAGAGCAGGTCGATGAGCGCCGCGGTGTGCATGGCGTGCGGGTCGGCGCTGTCCCGCACGGCCCGCGCGGCCCGCGCGCCGATGGCCGCCACGCGCGCGGAAGCGGTGCGGGCGGGGGCGCAGGGTTTTCGCCCGCCGGTTTCGGGAAGGCACGGCGGCCGGGTGGGGGAGATGGAGAGGCGGGGGGCAATGCCGGGCGCGCCCTGCACCTCGCGCGCGAGCTCGCCCAGGAGGCCGGGGGGCGCCTCGCCCGCGGCGGCGTTCTCGCAGCCGGACGACGCGGAGGCGCAGAGGACGGCGATCGCGCCGATCCGGGCCGGCCACCGTGCGGACGGATGGCGGGGCGCGGACGCCGCACGTGCTCGGACGTCGGGGAACCACATGGATCGAACCGCGGGAGTAGGGCGGGGGAACCGGCGGAGAGGAACTGCTCCGATGCTGCTACAGGAGTTTAGGTTACGCCGCGGCACGAGGGCAAGGACGGCATCGCCTCCGGCCCGAGGCATCCCGCAGGCGTTCCGGACTGGAGCATCGGGAGAACCGGCGCCCCGGCTCGCCGCGCGGGAGCCCGGCACCGGCGTGATCGTCTGGCTTCTACTGAATGGGCCTCACACGGAGAAAACGGAGGACACGGAGTCACGAACGACCCTTTCCTCCGTGAACTCCGTAGACTCCGGGTGAGGCCCTTTTTTTTCGTTCAGCGTCGATTCAGGCACGCGACGCGCCACTGTCATTTCGAAGGAGGCGCCCGCGCGATCACTGCCGGTGCAGGATTTCTGTGGCGCCGACTGAGAAATCTACTCTCCGATTCGGGTGGCCAGCCTGTGTGCTGGAGCCCGGCCCCGCAGGTTTTCCGCCCCGCACGCGCCCGTGTGCGGAGTACGGACCGGGTGAGTCCGCGCCCGGACGCGAGCCACGAGCCTGGGCGAGCAGATTCCTCGTTCGGCGCTGAAGATCCTGCACCGGCGCCGATCCATCACGCGCCTTCCCTCGGAATGACAATGCGCGGCGGGCGGACCACGGACCACGGTCCGATGCAACGAAATCCGCGACGAGCCTTCTTCATGCTGGCGTACGCGAGAGGCCATTTGAATGAGTTGAGTCGCTAAAGGAGTGATCGAGGAGATCGATCTCCGGTCTTCCCCCGTGCGAAAATGGTTGGGCACTTCAGGAGCGGGGGGTGCGTTGGATCGTACCACGATGGCAGGGGAAACGCCGCATGAACGCTGGAGAGTTCACACCGGGAACACGTGGGCGCGCGCGGTGCAAATGGATGCGGGCAGGGGAGTTGCGCGTTCAGGAGATGTCCGCTACTGTTAATTCGCTTTTCTGAATGACTCCGGGGTCCTTGGACCACCGCTCCGCATCAAGCCTCCGGCGCGGAGCGGAACGAGCCCCCGCGACCGCGGTTTTCTTCTCACGTTCTTGTGGCTGTTTTTTTCAGACACGATTCGGAAATAGACGCGGTGGCGCCCCGGCGGGCGCGCGGCGTTCCGGGGCAGGCGCCTCGCGAGGCCTCCGGAAGTTGGCGGAGGCTGTTTCAATCTGGGAACTTTCCGGGTCCGCACCCGGCGCCCGTTTCGATCCATCCACCCCCGCCGGCCCGCACCCGCAATCTCCCGCGCGCGCCGCTCGGCCCGAAGCACACCACTCAGGAGATTCGCGTCCATGAACGGAGTGGAGGAGCAGTCCCGGCCCGCGGCCGCGGAAGGCCCGTGCGTGCACGAGCGGGTGCAGGCGCAGGCGCTGCGCACCCCGCACGCCGTGGCCGTGCGCTGCGACGGGCGCGCGCTGACCTGCGCGGAACTGGACGCGCGCGCCGACCAGGTCGCCCGCGTCCTCCGCCGCCGCGGCGTGGGGCCCGACGTGATGGTTCCCGTGTTCATGGAGCGCTCGCTGGAGCTGGTCGTCGCCATCCTGGGCGTGCTGAAGGCGGGCGGCGCCTACGTGCCGCTTGACCCCGGCTACCCCGCCGAGCGGCTGGCCTGGGTGCTGGAGGACTGCGGCGCCGCCCTGGTCCTCACCACCTCGGCCCTCGAGCCGCGCCTGGCGCCGGGAACGGTGGCGCTGCGGATGGACGGGATCGACGTTCTCCACACGGACGGCGGCTCCGATGCACCGCTCCCCGCGGCGGACCCGGAGAACGCCGCGTACGTCATCTACACCTCCGGCTCCACCGGCCGCCCCAAGGGCGTGGTGGTACCGCACCGCGCGCTGAGCAACCACATGACGTGGATGCTGGCGCGCTTTCCGTTTTCCGCGGACGACCGGGTGCTGCAGAAGACGCCGGCGATGTTCGACGCGTCCGTGTGGGAGTTCTGGGCACCGCTGCTCTCCGGCGGGCTGCTGGTGATGGCGCGGCCGGGCGGCGAAAAGGAAGGCGGATACCTGGTTCGCACGCTGCGCGAGGAGCGCATCACCGTGCTGCAGGTGGTGCCGGCGCTGCTCCGCGCCCTGGCCGACGAGCCGGGGCTGGAGGAGGCGGACGCGCTGCGGCTGCTGTTCGCCGGCGGCGAGGCGCTGCCGCGTGACCTGGTGGCGCGGGTGGGCGCGCGCCTTCCCGGCGCGGCCGTGGTGAACCTGTACGGTCCCACGGAAACCTGCATCGACGCCACCGCGCATCCCGCGGATGATGGCGGGACGGGCGCCATCGTCCCCCTGGGGCGGCCCATCGACGGACTGCGGGCGTACGTGCTGGACGCGGACCTTCGCCCGGTGGCGGAGGGCGAGGCGGGCGAGCTGTTCATCGCCGGGGCGGGGCTGGCGCGCGGGTACCTGGGGCGGCCGGCGCTCACGGCGGACCGCTTTCTCCCCGATCCGCACGCGGCGGGCGGCGAGCGGATGTACCGCACGGGCGACCGCGTGCGGGCCGGGGCGGACGGCGTGCTGGAGTTCCTGGGGCGCGTGGACCACCAGGTCAAGGTGCGCGGCTACCGCGTGGAGCTGGGGGAGATCGAGGCGGTGCTGGGGATGCACCCCGCCGTCCGCGGCGCGGCGGTGACCGCGGCGGACGGGCGGCTGGTGGCGTACGTGGCCGCGGCGGACGGCGCCGCGCCCGGGGCGGAGGCGCTCAGGGCGCACCTGGGCGCGCGGTTGCCGGAGTACATGGTCCCCGCCACGTGGGTGATGCTGGACGCGCTCCCCCTGTCGCCCAGCGGCAAGGTGGACCGCCGCGCCCTTCCCGCGCCCCCCGCCGCCTCGTGCGCGGAGTACGTGGAGTCGCGCACGGACACGGAGCGTGCCCTGGCCGCCATCTGGGCCGACGTCCTGGGGATGGAGCGCGTGGGCGCCGCGGACGACTTCTTCGACCTGGCGGGCCACTCGCTCGCCGCCATGCAGATCCTGGCGCGGGTGCGCGGGACGCTGGGCGTCGAGGTGCCGATCCACGTCTTCTTCCAGGCGCGCACGCTGGCGGGGCTGGCGGAGGCGGTGGACGAGGCCGCGGGCGCGCCGCCGCCCTTTCCCCCCATCCTGCCGACCCCGCGCGAGGGGGAGATTCCCGTCTCGCTGCCGCAGGAGCAGATCTGGTTCCTGCAGGAGCTGTATTCGCACAGCCTGGCGTACAACTACACCAGCGTGATCGAGATGCGCGGGCCGCTTCGGGTCCCCGCGCTGCACGCCACGCTGGCCGAGATCATCCGCCGCCACGAGATCTTCCGCACCAGCTTTCCCGGCGCGTCGTCCGGCCCCGTGCAGCGCATCCACCCGCCGTTCGTCCCCGAGCTTCCCCTCGTCGACCTGCGCCACCTGGAGCCGGGGGAGCGGCGGGCGGCGGCGCGGGAGCGGGCGGGGCGGGAGGCGCGGCACGTGTTCGACATGACGCGGCTGCCGCTGGTGCGCTGGACGCTCATCCAGCTGGAGGACGATCACCACCACCTGGTGCACGTGGAGCAGCACCTGGTGCACGACGGCTGGTCGTTCGTCACCTTCTTCCGCGAGTTCCTGGAAATCTACCGCGCCTTCGCGGCCGGCGAGCCCTCGCCGCTGCCGGAGCTGCCGGTGCAGTTCGCGGACTTCGCCCGGTGGCAGCGGGCGTGGATGGAGGGCGACGCGGCCCGCGCGCAGCTGGCGTACTGGACGGACCGCCTGCGCGGCGCGCCCGCGCTGCAGCTGCCGCTGGACCGGCCGCGCCCGCCCGTGCAGTCGTTCCGCGGCGACCAGCTGCGCTTCGAGCTGCCGCGCGCCCTGTGCGACAGCCTGCGCGCGCTGGGCCGGAGCGAGGGCGCCACGCTGTACATGGCCATGCTGGCCGCCTTCGACGTGCTGCTGCAGCGCTACTCGGGACAGGACGACCTGTGCGTGGGCAGCGGCGTGGCCAACCGCCGCGTGCGCGAGGCCGAGCACCTGATCGGGATGATCGTGAACGTGGTGGTGCTGCGGACGGACGTCTCCGGCGACCCCACCTTTCGCCAGCTGCTGCGCCGCGTGCGGCAGACCATGCTGGAGGCGCACGCGCACCAGGACGTGGCGTTCGACAAGGTGGTGGCCGCGCTGGCCCCGCAGCGCACGCTCAGCTTCAACCCCATCTACCAGGCGGCCTTCAGCTTTCACGACACGGCGCTCCCCTCCACCCGGGTGCCGGGGATGCGGGTGACGCTCTCGGACGGGCTGGCCAACGGCTCCTGCAAGTTCGACCTGGACGTGGTCTGCATTCCCCGCGGCGCGCAGGCGGGGCACCTGAGCTACGGGTGGGAGCCGGGCGGTGCCACCCTGTGCTGGTCGTACGACACGGCCCTGTTCGACCGCGCCACCATGGAGCGGATGTCCGGCCACTTCCTGCGCCTGCTGCGGATCGTCGCCGCCCACGCGGACGAGCGCATCAGCGCCCTGCCGCTGCTGGAGGAGGACGAGCGCGCGGCGGTGGTGCAGGGATGGAACGCGACGGCGGCCTCCTACCCGGTGGACCTGCCCGTCCACCGCATGGTGGAGGCGCGGGCGGATTCCGCGCCGCACGCGCTGGCCGTGGCGGGGGATGACGTCCAGCTGACGTACGCGGAGCTGGACCGCGCGGCCAACCGCATCGCCAATGCGCTCATCACGCGCGGCGTGCGGCGCGGGGACCGCGTGGCGGTGTGCATGCGGCGCTCGCCGGAGCTGCCCGCGGCGCTGCTGGGCGTGCTGAAGTCCGGCGCCGCCTACGTGCCGGTTGACCCGGAATATCCCGCGGACCGCGTCGGCTTCATGGTCCGGGACAGCGGCGCGTCCGTCGTCGTCGCTCAGGCGGCGCTGGCGGAGCGGGCCGGTGGACACGGCGCCGCCGTGCTCGCGGTGGATGCGCGCGCCGGGATCGCGGACGCCGTGTCCGATGCGCGGCCGGACGTGGCGATCGACCCGTCCGACCTGGCGTACGCCATCTACACTTCCGGCTCCACGGGCACGCCCAAGGGCGTGATGGTGGAGCACCGCGCGCTGGCCAACCTGTGCGGCTGGCACGCGGACGCGTTCGGGGTGACGGAGGCGGACCGCGCGACGCTCGTGGCCGGCGTGGGCTTCGACGCCAGCGCGTGGGAGACGTGGCCGTACCTGGTGCGCGGCGCCAGCCTGCGCGTGGCGCCGGACGAGTTGCGCACCTCCCCCGCGGAGCTGCGCGACTGGATGGTGGAGCGGGGCATCAGCATCACCTTCCTGCCGACTCCTCTGGCGGAGAGCGTGCTCCCGCTCGCGTGGCCCGGGGACGGCGCGCTGCGGTCCATGCTGGTGGGCGGCGACCGCCTGCGCTCGCGCCCGTCGGCCGAACTGCCTTTCGCGCTCGTCAACAACTACGGGCCCACGGAGAACACCGTCGTGTCGACGTCGGGTGCGGTTCCGGTGGAGGGCGGGGGGCTGCCGACGATCGGGCGGCCTGCCGGCAACACGACGACGTACGTGCTGGACGGCCACCTGAATCCCGTGCCGCCGAAGGTGCCGGGCGAGCTGTACGTGGGCGGCGCCCAGGTAGCCCGCGGCTACCTGGGCCGCGCGGCGATGACGGCGGAGCGCTTCATCCCCGATCCGTTCGGCAGGGTGCCCGGCGCGCGGATGTACGCCACCGGCGACCGCGTGCGGTGGACGACCGGGGGGGAGATCGACTTCCTGGGCCGCACCGACTTCCAGGTGAAGGTGCGCGGCTTCCGCATCGAGCCGGGGGAGATCGAGGCCGCGCTGCGTACGCACCCCGCCGTGGCCGACGCCGTCTGCGCCGCGCGCGCGGACGAGGACGGCGCGCCGCGGCTGGTGGCGTGGGCCGTGGCACCCGGCGCGGACGCGGAGCTGGCCGGCGCGCTGCGCTCGCACCTGCGCGAGCGGCTGCCGGAGTACATGGTCCCCGCGGCCATCGGCGTCCTGGAGGCGTTCCCGCTCACGCCCAACGGCAAGGTAGACACGGCCGCGCTGGCCACGCCCGGCGCGGCGCGCGAGGAGGTGGCGGTCCGGGTGGGCCCGCGCGACGAGAAGGAGCGCGTGCTGGCGGAGATCTTCGCCGCCGTGCTGCGCGTGGAGCCGGTGGGCGTGTTCGACAACTTCTTCGACCTGGGCGGCGACAGCATCCAGTCGATGCAGGTCGTCAACCGCGCGCGGGAGGCGGGGCTGTCCATCACCACCCGCCAGGTCTTCCAGGACCAGACGGTGGCGGCGCTGGCGGCGGTGGCCCGGCCGGTGGTGGACGAGGCGATGGACCTGATGGACGACGGGTTCGGCGACGACGAGATGGACGACCTGCTGTACGCCCTCAACGGCGGCGCGGCCTGACGGCACCCGCGGGCGCACTCCCGCCGCCGCCCCTCCCGGG
>DATABT010000385.1:0-4530 GCA_036259455.1 Longimicrobium sp.
GCCCGTGCGCACGCACGGGCCCTTCCGCGTTTTCGGGGGATGGATGACGTGGATGGAGGGCGATCTTCCGCGCGGGCGGCCGTGGTCCCCCGGCGCAGGGTGTCACGCTGAAGAGCACGGCGATCGAAGTCGCCAGTATGACGGAGGAGCAGCGGAGTTCGAACGCTCCGCTGCTCCTCCTCCTGCATGCCGGTCGTCGTCAGAGCTCGATGTTCCGCGGCCACTGGCCGATCTGCACCCAGTCCGGCTGCAGGGTGCGGATGACCTCCTCCACCTTCTTCCGGAATCGCACCAGCGCCTCGTTGGCACCCGGGTACTGCTCGTCATCGAAGAACGGCTCCGCCTCAGGCCCCTCGTTGGGCACCAGCGGCACGTACGGCGCGTTGAACGAGAAGATGTCGTAGAACGAGATCAGCGCGCCCAGCGTGCCCGTGCGCGGGAGCCACGTGCGCAGCAGGTCCTGTATGCCCACGTTGTCGCCCGGCGCGGGAATGCCGGGGCTCTGCAGGCACGGCGGATAGTTGGGCGCAAAGGAGGGCAGCGGCGTGCCCATGCTGCGCAGCCGCCCCATGCCGTGAAACACGATGCGGTACAGCAGGCTGGTGAGCACCTGCGTGAGTGCATCGCGCGTTTCCGGACGGGTCAGCCCCACGACGTTGCCGCCGCCCGGGTCAATCGACGCGCTGATCCAGGCGGCCAGCTCCGTGTCCGCCGCCACGGCCGCGTCGTCGGCGTATCCCGCATTCACCACCGCGCTCACGTATTCCTGCGTCATGTCCCACACCCGCAGGATCCACTGCACGTTGGGATACAGGTTCCAGTCGCCGCCGGGCTGCGACGGGTCCGTAAAGTCGGCCACGTCCAGCTTGAGCGCCGACAGGGTCACCCGCGGATCGGTGGAATGGAAGTCGTGCGTGGCCGCGAACCGGTTGCACAGGGTGAGGAACTTGCCCGAGTCGCTGATGGAGGTGGGCGGCGAAAGGTTGGGAAACGCCAGCAGGAGCGTCAGGTCGAACGCGATGGTGAACTGCGACTGCGGCGCCAGCAGCTGGTGGATGACGTGGGTGGGCGGCAGCGTGTTCCACATGGTCATCTGCATGGCGGCGGTCACGATGTGCAGCGTATACACGTGCCCCAGCCAGATGCCGTGCACCGTAAGCGACGTCTTGATCGCGAGCAGGGCGTAGATCCACGCCGGCTGCCCCGGCGTGAACACCCGGGCCGCCGCCGCGTTCTGCGGGTCGGCCACGTAGACGGCGATGGGGGTGACGTTCTTTGCGTCATCCATCTTCAGCAGCGCCATCGTGCTTGGCGTAAAGCGAACGGTTTCGTTGGTGAGCGTGTACGGCGTGAGGTCCGCGAAGATCGTCATGTCGATTCCGTACAGCCGGCCGCCTGCCACAAGCTGGTCGTACTCCGCCGTCCACGCCGCCCCGAAGTTCGCCTGGTAGGGCCCCACGGTCCCGCTGTCCAGCTTCTGCAGAACGAGCAGGTTGTAGGGGAGCGCCGTGCTGCGCAGCACGGGCCAGAACTGCCGCGTCGCCACGTCGGGGTCGGTGAGGGCCGCGACGTACTCCGGCACGTGCGGGAACCCGTTGCGGAACGCGTCCTCGAACGTGGTCCAGGCCATGGAGTACTGGCTGGGGTCCTCCAGGGCGAACGCCGAATAGTCGGGCGGCGCGGCGGCGGCGGGCGTCGAAGGCGCAGGAGTGCCGTCCGTCCCCACCGGCGGTGCCGGGGCGGGCGCGGGCGGCCGCAGCCCGAAGCGCACGTCCAGCCGGCTCCGCAGCGCGTGCAGATCGCCGCTCAGCTTGCTCTTGAGCTCCGCCTCCAGGCCGGTCTTTTCGAAGAACGACTCGATCAGCACCAGCAGCCCCCGCAGGTCCGCCGCCTGCTGCACCTGCTCCTCCGTGCCCAGCATGAAGCGCTCGGCTGTCGCCGTGATCCCCTGGATCGTATACGTCGTAGACAGGCCGTCCTTGGCCTGGATCAGGTACTGCGCACGTGCGATCAGGCGGTTGGCCGTGTCCAGCAGCTCCGCGAGCCCTGCCTCTCCTTCGGGCCGCGGCAGTGCCGGGCCCGCCCAGGCGGGCGGCGTGAACCTGGCCACCAGGCCCAGGACGTCCAGCTCCCACTGCCTGATCGGGGTATACCGGGGCATCGCTGCTCTCCTTGGGATGGATGTGTTCCCGCCGGACCTGCGCGGGCACGCCGGCCGGGAGCCGGGGATAAGAACGCGAGCAGAACGGGGGTGCCAGGCTGCCCTGGCGTGATGCGCGCTCCCCGCCGGAGAACGGAATGGGAGAGGGATGAAAATCACAGGGCCTGGCGCATTCTAACCCATCCGCGAAGGGCGTCAACACGTGCGCGCAGCCTCGCGCGGATGTTGCGTCCGCACCGCCGCGTCAGTGCATCCATCCAGACCGGAACGGGAGCGGCGGGGGAGGGATGGAAGAAATCCGGGTGCGCACGTCCAGGCGCAGCGAGATGGTGGAGATCACGGACCGCGTCCAGCAGATCGTCTCGCGCGGCGGTGTGCGGGACGGGGCGGTCGTGCTGCAGAGCCTGCACACCACCGCCGCGCTTACCCTCAACGAGAACGCCGACCCCGACGTGGTGCACGACGTCCTGGGCAAGCTGGAGCGCCTGGTGCCGCACGAGGAGCCCTTCTACCGCCACGCGGAGGGGAACAGCGACAGCCATCTCAAGACCAGCTTCTTCGGTCCGTCGCTCACGGTGATCGTCAGCGGCGGACGGCTGGTGCTGGGGCGGTGGCAGGGGATCTGGCTGTGCGAGTTCGACGGGCCGCGCGAGCGGCGCGTAGCCGTGCAGCTGCTCGCCGGCGCCTGACACCGTGTTTAGAGACTCATCCACCGGAAGCAGGTGATGTCATCCTGGGGGAGCGCCCCTCACGGAACTCCATCGTGCACGACGCTCCGGGCGCGACGAAGGACCTTGTCCGCGAAGCGAAGTCCCGGTTCCAACGCACCGAAGCGGGCCCGTGGCTTTGGCGGGCAGGATCCACGGTCGCCGCCGTACGCCGTGCACGGGCAGGAACTTGCGCGGCGGGTCCGTCGGGATGACGTCGTGCCCGGGAGAGATTTTCCAACACCCTCTGAGAGGTGTTTAAGAATCAGTTTAACGGCTTGATTTCCTGAGGGAGGCGCCGCGCCGAAACCGCTGCCATGCAAGCACCCTGGCGCCGACCGAAGGATCTCGCCTGCAGAACCGCAGACCCGGCTTCAGTGCTCCGAAGCTGGCCCCGCGGTGGCGGAGAGGAGATCCTTCGGTTGCGCGCAACCGGTGTGAATCTTCGGCTTTTTGCGCTCCCTGAATAGAAAGGGATTGGGGCGAGGGCCGTCAACGGGGCGTGGCACCTGCCCGGGCGAGTAGATTTCTCAGTCGGCGCCACAGGTCCGTGCACCGGCAGCGATCACGCGGGCGCCTCCTTCGAAATGACAGCCGCGGCGCGAGCGACTTTCATCCCACAGGGTGCGCGCAGCGACTGACTCAGGAAATCAAACGCTTGCGTCAGGAACCCGGAATCTTGAACACACTCTGAGGAAAGTCGATCGATGTCGCGCCCCCCGCCGCCCCTGATGTCGATGCTGCGCCTGGTGGCCCGCGGCGTCCGCGCCCGCGGAGCCACGCCCGCGCTTGACGTTACGTCCCCGCGCCGCAAGGCCGCCTGCGAGCGCGCGGAGATCCGCGTGGACCCCGCGCGGGTGCGCGCCTACGCCGGCGCGACGGGCGGGGAGACGATCGGCGCGTTCTTCGACGCCAGGCCCGTCGCGCCGCCCTTCTTCTGCGCCACGTGGGAAACCGCGCTGGCGCTGGAGATGTTCGCCGCGCTGGAAACGCCGCTCCCGCTGGGGGCGATGGTGCACGTCTCCACCGAGATGGTGTGGGCGCGCGCCCTGCCGCCGGACGAGCCCATCCGCTGCCGCGTGGAGCTGGACCGCGTGGAGCGCACGCCGCGCGGATGGAGGCTGACGGTGCTCTCGCGCAACTGGATGGGCGCCGGCCAGCTCTGCTGCCAGGGCACCTCCGTCTTCATGGTGCGCACCCCCGCCCCGGGCGATGGCGCCTCCGCCCATCCGCCCCGCGCCGCGGAGCCGCCCGCGGACGACAGGGGCGCGTGGACGGAACTGGCGCGCTGGCCGCTGGCCGCGGGCGCGGGCCGCCGCTACGCGCGCGTCTCCGGGGACTACAATCCCATTCACCTGTGGCCGTGGACGGCGCGCCCGTTCGGTTTTCGCGCGCCCATCCTGCACGGCTACGCCACCGCCGCTCGCGCCGCGCACGCGCTCATCGGCCAGCGCCTGCACGGCGACCCCGCGGCGCTCCGGCGGATGCGCATTGCCTTCCGCGCGCCGCTCCCGCTCCCCTCTACCGCCGTGCTGCTGGTGGACGACGCGGCCCCCGAGCACCGCTTCCGCGTCGCCGCGGACGACGGCGCGACGGTGTACGCGGAAGGGGCGTACGGCGGCATCGCCTAGCGGGGAGCGCCCGCGCTGGCCAACGCGGCCG
>DATABT010000386.1:0-2960 GCA_036259455.1 Longimicrobium sp.
GTGGGATGCGCGGCCGTTTTGTATTCGTTCGGTCGCGGATGGAGCCGACAGCCCCTCAGCCCGCCTTGCGGATCTTTCCGGCCGAGATGCAGCTCGTGCAAACGCGCACGCGCTTGTGGGTCCCGTTCTCGGTCACGATCCGGGCGGGCTGCAGGTTCGGGCGCCAGACACGCTTGGTACGATTGTTGGCGTGGCTGACGTTGTTCCCGCTGCGCGGGCCCTTTCCGCAGACGGCGCAAAAAGCCATCGGAGTCTCCTGTAGCCGTATCGATACAAACCCTGCGAAGCCGTGAAATGTAAGCCATTCATGCGTTCCGGTCAACCCGTGCCGGAGAATGGTTTGCGTTGACACCGCCTACCCCCGCGGCTACGTTTCCCGGCTGTAACGGCCCGCCATTTCAGGCCGCGCACACCGTTCCCCCACGGGCATGCAGACCGCACTGATCACCGGCATCACCGGCCAGGACGGCAGCTACCTGGCCGAGCTGCTGCTGGAGAAGGGCTACAGGGTCTACGGGCTGGTCCGCCGCAGCTCCACCGTCACCTTCGAGCGCATCCGCCATATCCAGGACCGGCTGGAGCTTCTTTCCGCCGACCTGACCGACCAGAACTCGCTCTTCTACGCCCTGGAAGAGAGCCGCCCGGACGAAGTGTACAACCTGGCGGCGCAGTCGTTCGTTCAGACCTCGTGGACGCAGCCGGTGCTCACCGGCGACGTGACGGGGCTGGGGGTCACGCGCATGCTGGAGGCCATCCGCATCTTCGACCGCGAGCGCCGCATCCGCTTCTATCAGGCGTCTTCGTCCGAGATGTTCGGCAAGGTGCAGGCGGTGCCGCAGGACGAGGACACCCCGTTCTATCCCCGCAGTCCCTACGGCGTGGCCAAGGTCTACGGCCACTGGGCCACCGTCAACTACCGCGAGAGCTACGGGATGTTCGCCGTGAGCGGCATCCTGTTCAACCACGAGTCGCCGCGCCGCGGGCTGGAGTTCGTCACGCGCAAGGTGACGGACGCGGCCGCGCGCATCAAGCTGGGCCTTGCGAACGAGCTGCGCCTGGGCAACCTGGACGCGCAGCGCGACTGGGGCTTCGCGGGCGACTACGTGCGCGCCATGTGGATGATGCTGCAGCACGACCGCCCCGAGGACTTCGTGGTGGCCACCGGCGAGACGCACACGGTGCAGAAGCTGGTGGAGACGGCGTTTGGCGCGGTCGATCTGGACTGGCGCCAGTACGTGGTGCAGGACCCCCGCTTCATGCGGCCGGCGGAGGTGGACCTGCTCGTCGGCGACCCGTCGCGCGCGCGGGCGGAGCTCCAGTGGGAGCCGGAGGTGGACTTCGACCAGCTGGTGCGGATGATGGTGGACGCCGACCTGGAGCGCCTGCGCGGCGAGCCGGCGGCGGCGCTGGCGGCGGCGGGGTGAAGCGGATGCGCGTCCTGGTGACGGGCGCGGCGGGGTTCGTGGGCAGCTGGCTGGTCCGCGGCCTGGTGGCGGACGGGCACACCGTCTTCGCCGCCGGGCAACCCGGCCATGCCTTTCCCGCGGACGGTGAAGGAGCGGAGTGGCTGGCGATGGACGTCACCTCCGCCGCGTCCGTGGCCGAGGCCGTGGCGCGCGCGGCGCCGGAGGCCGTCTACCACCTGGCCGGCCAGGCGAGCGTGGGCGATTCGTTCCACGACCCGCTGGGCACGTGGGACGTGAACGCCACGGGAACGCTGCGCGTCGCCAGCGCGCTCCCCGAGGGGGCGCGGCTGCTGCTCGTCAGCTCGGCGGAGGCGTACGGCGCCGTGCCGGAGGAGGAGCAGCCGATCACCGAGGCGCGCCCGCTGCGGCCGTGCAACCCGTACGCGGCCAGCAAGGCGGCGGCGGAGATGGCGGCGCTGCAGGCGGGGGAGTCGGGCGGGATCCAGGTCGTCGTGGCCCGCAGCTTCAACCACACGGGGCCGGGGCAGGACGTGCGGTTCGCGCTGGCGAGCTTCGCGCGGCAGCTGGCCATCATCCGCGCGGGGCGGGCGGAGCCGGTGCTGTACGTGGGCAACCTCTCCGCGCGCCGCGACCTGCTGGACGTGCGCGACGTGGTGCGCGCGTACGTGCGGCTGATGGGCTCCGGCGCGCCGGGCCGCGTCTACAACGTCTGCTCCGGCGTCGCGCGGTCCATGCGCGAGGCGGTGGACGAGCTGGTGGAGATCAGCGGCACGCGCGCGCGGGTGGAGGTGGACCCCGAGCGCGTCCGCCCGGTGGACGTGCCCCTGCTGCTGGGCGACAACGCGCCGCTGCGCGGGCTGGGGTGGACGCAGGAGATCCCCTTCCGCCAGACGCTGGGCGACCTGCTGGAGTGGCAGGCGGCGCGGCTGGACACGGCCACCCAGGCGGCGGCGTGAGCGGAACCGTCTACCTGGTCGGCGCGGGCCCGGGCGACCCCGGGCTGCTGACGCTGCGCGCCGCGGAGCTGATGGAGCGCGCGGACGTGCTGGTCTACGACGCCCTCGTCAGCCCCGCCATCATCGAGCGCGCGCAGAACGCCGAGCGCGTGTACGTGGGCAAGCGCGGCGGCGAGCACTCGCGCACGCAGGAGCAGATCAACCAGATCCTCGTCGACCTGGCCGCGAAGCACCGGACCGTCGTCCGGCTGAAGGGTGGGGATCCGTTCGTCTTCGGGCGGGGCGGGGAAGAGGCGCTGGTGCTGCTGCAGGCGGGGATCCCGTTCGAGGTGGTGCCCGGGGTCACGGCCGGGATCGCCGCGCCGGCGTACGCCGGCATCCCCGTCACGCAGCGGGGGACGGCGGCCTCGGTGGCCTTCGTGACGGGACACGAGGACCCCGCCAAGCCCGACACGGACGTGGACTGGGCGCACCTGGCCCGCGGCGTGGGGACGGTGGTGTTCTACATGGGCGTGAAGCGGATGGCCGAGAACCTCGCGCGTCTGCGTGAGGCGGGGCGGGCGGGGGAGACACCTGC
>DATABT010000387.1:0-2579 GCA_036259455.1 Longimicrobium sp.
GGCGGGTCCCGGGACGTGCGGCCAGCCATGAGCGTGGGTGAGTAGATTTCTCAGTCGGCGCAACAAGATCCTGCATGGGCAAAGTCCCCGCGGCGCCTCCTTCGAAATGACAGCTCACGGCGCAGACTTCGTGCGTGCAACGAAATCCGCGATGCACCCTGTTGGGGGAGGTCGCGAGCGCCCCTTCCCGCGCGTCACCTCGCGACCTCGCCCAACAGGGTTCATCGCGGATTTCGTTGCACGCACGAAGTCTGCGCCGTGAGCTGTCGTTTCGAAGGAGGCGCTCACGAGGACTTGCCTCATGCAGGATCTTGTTGCGCCGACTGAGAAATCTACTCACCCACGCTCATGGCTGGCCGCACGTCCCGGGACCCGCCTGCGATGCGCCGCGCAGAAGCGGGTCGAGGACCGAGCCGAGGGCCGGATCACCAGCACGGGTGAGTAGATTTCTCAGTCGGCGCCATGGGAATCCTGCACGGGCTGAGTTCGGCGCAGGCGCCTCCTTCGGGATGACGGTTCGGCGTCGGGTCTGTTTACCTGCAACAAAATCGACGAAGAACCCCAAAAAACCCTGGGGGAGGTTGGACCGACCTTTCATCACACAGGGTGCGCGAAGCGTCGTTGGACTCATGATGACGTCGGGCGGGTTTGTCGTGGGTGACGAGAACCCCGCCCCGCACGCGGTCCGCCTCGTGATGGCCTTCCGCGCGGAGAACGTGCGCATCGACGGCGCGCCGCTCTCGCTGCCGTCCACCATCGCCTGATCTGATCCCAGATGATGAGAATCGCCGCCCTCGCGCTCCTGTCCGCCCTCGCCGCCGTTCCGCCGCTCGCCGCGCAGGTGCCGCACGTGGCCGCCGGCGAGGGGCTGGGCGAGGGCTCCCGCCAGCCGGAGGACGCGCCGCTCCCCATCCCCAACGCGCCGCCGCGGGCACGGCCTTCGTCCGACGGGCGGCCGTGGTCCGTCCGCGTCGTCGAGAGCGTGATGCGCCGCAACCCGCAGACGCACCGGCGCTGGGACTACACGCAGGGCGTCGTGCTGGGCGCCATCGAGCGCGTGGCGCTGGCCAGGAACGACGCGCGGATGCTGGATTACGTGCGCACGAACATGGAGCGCTGGATCACGCCCGAAGGCGGCATCACGGGCTACGACATGGCGGAGTACAACATCGACGAGATCTCGCAGGGCCGCCTGCTCTTCGGCATGCTGGAGCGCACGGGTGATGCGCGCTACCGCCGCGCGGCGGACCTGCTGCGCCAGCAGCTGCGCCAGCATCCGCGCACGCCGGAAGGCGGCTTCTGGCACAAGCAGATCTATCCGCAGCAGATGTGGCTGGACGGCCTGTACATGGGCCAGCCCTTCTTCGCCCAGTATGCGAAGACGTTCAACGAGCCCGCCGCGTATGACGACATCGCGAAGCAGTTCCTGCTCGTTACCCGCCACACGCGCGACCCGAAGACGGGGCTGATGTACCACGCCTGGGACTTCGCGAAGGCGCAGCCCTGGGCCGACACGGCGACCGGCCTTTCCCCACACTTCTGGGGCCGCGCAATGGGGTGGTACGTGATGGGCGTGGTGGAGACGCTGGATCACTTTCCCGCCGACCATCCCGACCGCGCCGCCATCATCCAGACCCTGGCGGACGCAGCGGAGGCGATCGCGCGCGTGCAGGACCCGCTGACGGGCCTCTGGTGGAACGTGCTGGACCAGCCGAACCGCGCGGGGAACTACCTGGAGGCGAGCGCGTCCAGCATGTTCGCCTACGCGCTGGCCAGGGGCGCGCGGCTGGGCTACATCGACCTCGCCTACCGGCAGGTGGCGGAGCGCGGCTTCGACGGGCTGCTGAGCAACCTGGTCCGCGAGAATCCGGACGGCACCGTGTCGCTGATCAACGTCGTCCAGGTGAGCGGCGTGGGCGGCAACCCGCGGCGCGACGGCAGCTACCGCGACGGGTCGTACGCCTACTACGTGAGCGAGCCCGTGGTGACGGACGACTACAAGGGCGTGGGCCCCTTCATCCTCGCCGCGCTGGAGCTGGGCCGGTGAGCGAGCTGTTCGTGGGCGGCGAGGAGCGGCCGTGGACGGACCTGGGCGGCGGCATGAGCCGGCAGGTGCTGGGACACGACGAGGCGCTGATGATGGTGCGCGTTCGCTTCGACGCGGGCGCGGTGGGCGCGGTGCACCACCATCCGCACCGCCAGGCTACGTACGTGGAGAGCGGCAGCTTTCGCGTGGAGCTGGGAGGCCGCGTGCGCGTGCTGCACCCGGGCGACGCCTTCTTCGCGCCGCCCTCGGTGGAGCACGGCGTGGTGGCGCTGGAGGCGGGGGTGCTGGTGGACGTGTTCGCGCCCTCCCGCGAGGACTTTCTGGACCCGGACGGGCGATGAGCGGGCTCTTTTCGCTGGAGGGCAGGCGCGCCCAGCCCGCGGCTGGCGCCGGTGACCAGCGCGTGCCTGCCCTCCAGAGAAAAGAGGCCGCTCATCGCCCGTCCGGGTCCAGAAAGTCTTCGCGGGCGGGCGCGAACACGTCCACCAGCACCCCCGCCTCCAGCGCCACCACGCCGTGCTCCACCGAGGGC
>DATABT010000388.1:0-3867 GCA_036259455.1 Longimicrobium sp.
GCGCGCACTGCTCGGGAAGGTGCACGTCCGTCAGCAGCGGCAGCCCCGTCTGCGCGCGGACGCGCTCCAGCTTCCGCAGCCCCTCGTCCACCCCCGGCCCGCGCGGCGAGCCCGGCGACGAGCGGTTTGCCTTGTCGAACGACGCCTTGAAGACGACGGGCAGCCCCAGGTCGTCCCCCAGCCGCGCCAGCGCCTCGCCGACGGCCAGGTTCAGCCGGTCGTCCTCCAGCACGCACGGCCCCGCGATCAGAAAGAACGGCCCGCCCAGCCGAAAGAGCTCCGCCGCCGCGCTCACTTGCGCGCTCCCGCACTCACGCACGTACGCACTTGCATCATGCGACCGTCGCCGTGCGCTCCGAGGGCTGATCCGCCGCCTCCGCCTGCGGGGGCGCTGCCGCCGGCTTCGGAGTCGCCAGGTCACGGTCCATGGTCGTCTGCTCCTGGCCGTCGCGGCGGTCCATGGCCGCGCGGACGAACGAGGCGAAGAGCGGGTGCGGATGGTCCGGGCGCGACTTGAGCTCCGGGTGTGCCTGCGTGGCCACGAACCACGGATGGCCCGGCAGCTCGATCATCTCCACCAGGTTGCCGTCCGGCGAGGTGCCGCTGATGCGCATTCCCGCCTCTTCCAGCTGCGGCCGGTACGCGTTGTTCACCTCGTAGCGGTGGCGGTGGCGCTCGCTGATCTCGTTCGATCCGTAGATCTCCGCCGACTTCGATCCCGCCGCCAGCCGGGCCGTGTACGCGCCCAGCCGCTGCGTGCCGCCCAGGTCGGTGACCTGCCGCTGCGAGTCCATCAGGCAGATGACGGGGTCGGAGGTGTCGCGCTCCCACTCCGCCGAATGCGCATCCGCGAGCCCGCAGACGGAGCGCGAGAACTCGATGATGGCCGTCTGCAGCCCCAGGCAGATGCCGAAGAAGGGCAGCCCGTTCTCGCGCGCCCAGCCGATGGCGCTCAGCATCCCCTCCACCCCGCGCACGCCAAAGCCGCCGGGGATGAGCAGGCCGTGGTGGTCCGCCAGCTTCTCCGCCGACTGGCCGTTCTCGAAGTCCTCCGACGACAGCCAGTCGATCTGCACCTTCACGTCGTTGGCGATGCCGCCGTGGTGCAGCGCCTCCTGCACCGACTTGTAGCTGTCCACCAGCGCCACGTACTTGCCCACGACCGCGATCCTGACCGTTCCGTTCCTGGGACGGCGTACACGCTCCACCAGCCGCTCCCACTCCGTCAGGTCGGGCTTGACCGTCTGCAGGCCCAGCTTGTGGCACACCTGCTCGTCCAGGCGCTGCTTGTGGTACTCCAGCGGCACCTCGTAAATGGACTTCACGTCCGCCGCCTCGATCACGCTGGCCACGTCCACGTTGGTGAACAGCGCGATCTTGCGGCGCATTTCGGGCGGAATGGGGTGCTCGCTGCGGCAGATGAGGATGTCGGGCTGAATGCCGATCTCCATCAGCTCGCGCACGCTGTGCTGCGTGGGCTTGGTCTTCAGCTCCCCCGCCGCCGCGATGTACGGGATGAGCGTAAGGTGGACGAACAGCGTGTGCTCGCGTCCCACCTCCTGCCGGTACTGGCGGATGGCCTCCAGGAACGGCAGCGACTCGATGTCGCCCACCGTGCCGCCGATCTCCGTGATCACCACGTCGTGGTTGGGCGCGAGACGGCGGATGGCCCCCTTGATGGCGTCGGTGATGTGGGGGATGACCTGCACCGTGGCGCCCAGGTACTCCCCACGGCGCTCCTTCTGGATCACGTCCTGGTAGATGCGCCCCGTCGTGATGGAGTTCGCGATGGAGAGCGACTCGCCCACGAAGCGCTCGTAGTGCCCCAGGTCCAGGTCCGTCTCGGCCCCGTCGTCGGTGACGAACACCTCGCCGTGCTGAAAGGGCGAAAGGGTGCCGGGGTCCACGTTGATGTACGGGTCGAACTTCTGGATCGTCACCCGCAGCCCGCGGTTCACCAGCAGCCGCCCGATGCTGGCCGCGGCGATCCCCTTGCCCAGCGACGAGACCACGCCGCCGGTCACGAAGATGTACTTGGTGGGGGTGGTGTTCATCGCGGTCATGCCAGTGCCTCTCGGGTTTGATGCATGTGTGCCAGGATGCGCTCCGCGCGCTCCGCGTCGGCCGGCGTGTCTACCCCGCCGTCCGCGGGCGCGCCCACCGCCACGCCCATGCGGATGCCGGCCGCCAGCGGCCGGAGCTGTTCCAGTTTCTCGATTCGTTCCAGCGCGCCCTCCGGCAGCGCCACCCAGCGCAGCAGGGCGTCGCGCCGGTAGCCGTAGATGCCCACGTGGCGCAAATAGAGGCCGGACGCGAAGTCCGCCTCCGACGGCTCCGCGTCGCGGGCAAAGGGAACGGGGGCGCGAGAGAAGTACAGCGCGCCCCCGTCGTCCGCCCGCACCACCTTTACGATGCCGGGCTCCCTCCACTCGTCGGCCGTGCGGATGGGCGTGGCCACCGTTCCCGCGTCCCACCCGCCGCCGGCCACCAGCCCGATGGCGGCTTCCAGGTGGTCGCGGCGCACGAACGGCTCGTCGCCCTGCACGTTGACGATGGTGCCGAAGCCGGCGTACGCCGCCATCCGCGCCACCTCCGCCACCCGGTCGGTGCCGGAGGGATGGTCCTCGCGCGTCATCTCCACCGTGGCGCCGAACGCGCGCGCCGCCTCCGCCACTCGTGCGCTGTCCGTGGCGATCACCAGCGCGTCGAACAGCCCGAACGCCACGACGCGTCGCCAGACCCATTCGATCAGGGGCCTGCCGGCGATGACGTGCAGCGGTTTTTGGGGGAGACGCCGAGAAGACAGCCGGGCCGGGATGACGCCGAGAACGCCGGCAGTCAGCATACCCGTGAAGGGGGAAGGCGCGTGATCGCTTGCAATAATCACGCCAGACAAGATAGCGCCGCCGGGCGCGGTTGTCAAAGACTGCGCGTCGGCGGCGTGGCGGGAGGTGCGAGGGGTGTGTGGATGAAGCTACATCATTGTTCGCGTGGCGGCTAGGGTGTGACGTGGATCGACATGCGCGCCACCTTCCACGTCGCGCCACGAAATGGTGCGTTGCCCGGTTGCTCTCACGCTCTGCGGCGGTGCATATCGCCCCGCCCACCCCGGGATGAATCCCGGGGCTATGACGTCCACACGCCCCGTTTCTGCTCGTTCCTCGCAAAACGGGCCTCACCTGCTCGCGTGGGCTGCGCCCGCAACAAGTGGCGAGCCCTTCGCGAAACACGTTCGATCCGTTGCGCCCGCAGCCGGTATCCGACAGTTTTGATTGACGTGCGTCGCCGGCCCCCGGCGGCGCTCCGGTACCCTGCACTACGGAGATGCAACGATGCGCAAGATGAAGCTGGACGTCGAGGCGCTGGCCGTGGACTCGTTCGGGACGGAGACCGCCCGGAAGGAGATGCGCGGGACGGTGCGCGGCAACGCGGTGTTGGACGTGGTGACGGTCCGCGTCACCTGCTACACCAACTGCGGCGGCTCCACCTGTGACTACACCGGAAGCCCCTGCGTCGCCTGCTGAGCCCTGTTTCCCAACGCCTGCGTTCGCCCGTGCGCGCGGATCCGTCGCCCACG
The DNA here is from genome assembly GCA_036259455.1 of Longimicrobium sp. Lineage (GTDB taxonomy): Bacteria > Gemmatimonadota > Gemmatimonadetes > Longimicrobiales > Longimicrobiaceae > Longimicrobium. The sequence goes on from DATABT010000388.1 coordinate 3,578, forward strand.
CGACGCACGCGTCCTGCTCCCAAACCCCAGCGATCACCCTGGAGGACTCATGCGAAGGATCGGAAACGTCGGCCGGGGAGTGTTTGGCGCCGCGACTCTCGGCGTACTCTGTTTCGGCGCCTCGGGAGCGATGGCGACGCCGGCGGAGGCAACCCTGCGCATCTGCACCCAGCAGAACCTGCCGCAGTGCAAGGCCGACTGCATCGCGGGGGGTGCCCGGACCGGCGTCTGCTCCGCGGGCGAATGCGAGTGCCTCTGGTAGCAGCGGTGAGGTGGACGGCGAACCCCGC
>DATABT010000389.1:0-2607 GCA_036259455.1 Longimicrobium sp.
ATAGGGAATAGGGAATAGGGAATAGGGAATAGGGGCCGGGGTGCGGGGGGCCGCGCGGCGGAAGGGAGCGGCGCGGAGAACTTCGAGTGCGGAAGCTCCGTCGCACCACCCTCCCTCGTGCGGTTTGCGGGGGAGGGCCGGGGAGGGGGCCGTCCGCGGCTCGCCTCCCTCCGCCGGACGGGCGCGGGACAGCCACTCGGGCGTATCCATCGATCGAATCCGGCGCGCGTTTCTGCGGTTGGCGTTACTCGGTCCCGGGCGGGTCCGGTTCCTCCGACCAGTAGTCCGCTCCCAGCGCACGCTCCAGCTCCGCCAGGATGGCGTTCAGCCGCGCGCGCAGGGGAGAAGCCTGCCGCACCAGCTCGCCGCGATCGCACCAGAGGCACGCGATCTCCTGCTGCGTGTCGAAGTCGGCGTGACGGACGTACAGGCGGTCGGCGGCGGCCACGACCGTCACCTCCCATCCCTGCTCGCAGCCGTAGAAGATCTCGCCCTCCCCCGGCGTTTCCAACGCCGAGAGGACGTGTTCCGCGTACTCGCGCGTCTCCGCCTCGCTGAACGGGATCGCCGCCCCGTCCCGGAACAGGATGAAGGGTGAAATCCAGAAGTGGGACCGCGGAACCGGCATCCCGTGCTTCTCCGCCAGCCGGATGGCGTCCTGGTAGTGCAGCACCAGCTCGCCGGTGGAGCGCTCCAGCACCGACGTGAGGGCGTAGTTCACGTGCCGGTGGTAGAACGGCAGCGCCGGCTGATGAAGCGGCTCCCGCAGCGTCTGGCGCTGCTCGGCAGTATAGTCGGTTACCGGTCCGTAGTAGAAGTCCTCCCACACCAGGAACCCGACCTCCAGCACCGGCCGCTCCGCGCGCCGCGCCCTCCCGGTCCACTCCGGAAGCTCCATCGTTCACTCGACTGATTGGACGGATTACCAGGCCCCCCCATGCGGACCGCCGCCCACGCGAGCAGGTGAAGCCTCGCCGGGCAAGCGCGGCGCGCCCAGGGCGGGGCTTATGACCGTCATAACCGCGGGTTTCAACCCGGGGTGGTGGCGGGGCGACCCGTGTTCCGCGGACGCGATGACCGACGCGTACGCGCCGAACCCCATTCCCGCCGTTAACGATGCCCTACGTCGCGGCGCCGGCGAGGGGGACGTCCACGCGCAGCTCCCAGCGGCAGTGGGCGCAGTGGACGGCGTGCGGGTTCTTCATCCGCCCCAGCTCGCGGAACTCCTGCTCCGTACCGCACTTGGGGCACGTGCCGCGCAGCGAGACGAGCGTGCGGTACTCGCGAAACCGGTTCAGCGCGCGGTAGGCACCCAGCCCCAGCACCCCCAGCACCCAGGGGATGTGCGGCGGAATCCAGAACACCAGCGGGGCCAGCAGCCACAGCAACAGCTGCGTCAGCGCGCTGCTGCGCCTCCACGCCGCGGTCCGCTCGATCACCCGCGCCCGCGCCTCCGTCCACTCCCCGCCCGCGAAGACCAGCCGCGCCGGCACCTCCGGAATCCGCTCCACCGCCGTCATCCTCCATCGCTCACTGCGCGCGCGACACCACCACCGCGGCCGCGCCCACACCGGCCAGGTCCCACACGATGTCGTTGAACGACGCCGTGGCGCCCTCGCGCCCGCGGTCGCTCAGCTCCTTGCCCACGCCCACCGCGGCGCCGGTCCCCACGCCCACCAGCAGCGCGCTGTCGTGGTCCAGCCCCGCCGCCCGCGCCCCGCTGGCCGCCAGGCTGGTGACGATGAACGAGGTGACGAAGTGCTTGAACTTGTCCTCGCCGAAGAACGGGTCGCGCGGCTGGGGCGTCTCGCGGCCGCCCAGGGACAGGCACAGGAACAGGATGCACGCGTTCACGGGCGCTCCGCACGTCAGGGTCGGGGATGATGATCCACACCGGAAAGATGCTGCGCGCCGCCCCCGATGCAAGCGCGGCGCCCGTTTCCGCGACGATGCGGAGCCGCGACAAAAGGAAGACACACTAACCATTCACCTTCTACGCCAACAATTATATATTGAGAGACAAGCGTGCGTGCGGTTCACGCCGTGGACGCGGTGACCACCGCTCCCGGACCGCCACGCCGCAGCTGAACGTGCCGCACACGGCCGCCGCCCCCCGGCCGCCGCCGCGAAAAACCCCGTAGCCCCCCCGAGGACACCATGGCCCGCCTGACCGTCGAAGCCGTCGCCGAGGACACCCTCACCGCGCCGGAGGAGCGCCCCACCAACCGCATCGTCGCCTCGGTCACCGATCCCAACGGCGAGCCGGTGACGGGGCTTACCGCGGCCAACTTCCGCATCTATCCCATGGCCGCCGCCAACGGCGCCGACGTGCACGTCACGCGGGTGAGCTCGGCGCCGCTGCCGGGCTTCTACCACATCGACGTCATCCCCAACGGCGGGCCGGACCGTCCGCGCAACGTCTGCGTGTTCGCCATCGCCGCGTCGCGCGGCGCGGACAAGGGCCAGACCCTGGCCACCTTCGCCGTGGACTGACGCCCGTCCGCACGGGAAAACGGGACCGGGGGGCGGATCCATCCGCGACCCGGTCTTATTCTGTCGCGCATCGCGGGGAGCACGCGGAACGGGGAGGCGGATGGTCCGCCTCCC
>DATABT010000390.1:0-2484 GCA_036259455.1 Longimicrobium sp.
CGGAGCCCGCGCAGGGCGAGCTCCCCCGCGCCCTGCGCGACGCCGGGTGGGCCCCGGACCGGCTGGCGGCGGCGCTGGACTCGCCGGAGGTGATGCAGCCGGCGGCGGAATCCGCGCCTCCCGCGCCCGGCGCGGTGCTGGCCCGGTTCGCCCGCGACCTGACCGTGGACGCGCGCGAGGGGCGGCTGCCACCCGTCCTGGGGCGCGACCAGGAGACGCGGCACGTCATCCAGACGCTGCTGCGCAAGTCCAAGAACAACCCCGTCCTGGTGGGCGATCCGGGGACGGGCAAGACGGCGGTGGTGGAGGGGCTGGCCCTGCGGATGGCGGCCGGCGACGTCCCCGAATCGCTGCGCGGATGCCGGCTGCTGGCGCTGGACCTCACGGCGCTGGTCGCGGGGGCCAAGTACCGCGGCGAGTTCGAGGAGCGCATCAAGGCCGTCGTGGACGAGGTGAAGGCGCAAAAGGACGTCGTCCTCTTCCTCGACGAGCTGCACACGCTGGTGGGCGCGGGAGGGAACGCCGGGGGGATGGACGCGGCCAACATCCTCAAGCCCGCCCTGGCCCGCGGCGAGCTGCGCTGCATCGGCGCGACCACGCACGACGAGTACCGGGAAACGATCGAGAAGGACGGCGCGCTGGCCCGCCGCTTCGAAAAGGTGACGGTGGACGAGCCCGACGACGAGACGGTGCTGCAGATGCTGCACGGCGCGCGCGGCCACTACGAGCGCCACCACGGCGTGACGGTGAGCGACGGGGCGCTGGAGACGGTGGTGCGCCTGTCGCGCCGCCACCTGCGCGACCGCTTTTTCCCCGACAAGGCGTTCGACGTGCTGGACGAAGCCGCCGCCCGGCTGCGGATGCAGCTGGAGTCGCGGCCCGAAGCGCTGGACACGGCGGAGCGCGAGCTGGCGCGGGCGGAGCAGCGGCTGGCCGGGGCGGGGGAGGATGCGGACCGCGCCGGGCTGAAGGGCCTGGTGGAGCGGCTGCGGACGGAGCGCGACGCGCTGGAGGCGCGCTGGCGCGAGCAGCAGGAGGTGGCGGGCGGGCTGGCCGCCACGCACGCGGCCATCGCCGCCAAGGAGGCGGAGCTCGCCGCCGCCGAGGGGCGCGGCGACACGGCCGCCGCGGCGGAGCTGCGCTACGGCACCCTCAAGTACCTGCGCGAGCAGCTGGCGGACCTGGAGCGCCGCGGCGAGGCGCTGGCCGCGGCCGGCGTGGCCCTGGGGCGCGAGGTGGGGCCGCACGACGTGGCCGAGGTGGTGGCGCGGCGGGCCGGCGTTCCCCTGTCGCGGATGATAGAGAGCGAGCGCGAGCGGCTGCTGCTGCTTGAGGAGCGCCTGCGCGCCCGCGTGCACGGGCAGGACGCGGCCGTGGACGCCCTGGCCGACGCGGCGCGGCGGATGCGCGCGGACCTGCGCGCCCGGCGCAAGCCCGCTTCGTTCCTCTTCGTGGGGCCCACCGGCGTGGGAAAGACGGAGCTGGCCAAGGCGCTGGCCGAGGCGCTGTTCGACGACGAGACGGCGCTGGTGCGCATCGACATGGCCGAGTACAAGGAGGCGCACTCCGTTTCCGGGCTCATCGGCTCGCGTCCCGGGCTGGTGGGATCGGAGCAGGGGGGATTCCTCACGGAGCAGGTGCGCCGCAGCCCGCACTCCATCGTCCTCTTCGACGAAGTGGAGAAGGCGCACCCGGAGGTGATCGACATCCTGCTGGGCGTGCTGGACGAGGGGCGGCTGACGGACGCGCGGGGGCGCTTTTGCGACTTCACGGGAACGCTCATCATCCTCACCTCCAACCTGGGCGTGCGCGAGGCGATGGCCGGCAGCGACGACCCGGCCAGGCGCAAGGAGATCATCCTGGAGGTGGTGCAGGCCTCGCTGCGCCCGGAGCTCTTCAACCGCCTGGGCGAGGTGATCGCCTTCGACGCGCTGCCGCCCGAGGTGCTGCAGCGCATCGTCCGCACGCACCTGGCCGGCGTGGGCGTGCGCCTGCGCGACGAGTACGGCGCCGCCCTGGAGGCCGATCCCGAGGCCGTGGCGCTGCTGGCGGAGCTGGCGTACGACCCCGCCTACGGCGCGCGGCCGGTGGATCGCACGGTGGAGCGGATGGTGGTGAGCGATCTCTCCCGCCTGGTGGTCGGGGGCGACGTGACGCCGGGGACGCTGGTCCGCGTCGTCCGCGACGGGGACGGCGTGGCGCTGCTGGCGGGGACGCGGCAGGAGGTGGAGGACGAGGCCGCGCGGATGGCGGAAGAGGCCGCGCGGAAGGCCGAAGAGGCCGCGGAGGCGGAGGGCGCCGCCGTTGCCGAGGAGGCGCGGGTGGCGGCGGATGCGTCCGCGGATGCGCCGGCGGACGAGGCGGACGCGGAAGCCGCGGCGCCGGCGGGGGTGTGACGATGGCGACCCGGCACGTTCGCCGATGGCTGCGCGGCGCCGCGCTGGTGCCGCTGGCCGCCGTCCGCCTGACGGCGCAGGACCCCGC
>DATABT010000391.1:0-2740 GCA_036259455.1 Longimicrobium sp.
GGCGGGTCCCGGGACGTGCGGCCAGCCATGAGCGTGGGTGAGTAGATTTCTCAGTCGGCGCAACAAGATCCTGCATGGGCAAAGTCCCCGCGGCGCCTCCTTCGAAATGACAGCTCACGGCGCAGACTTCGTGCGTGCAACCAGATTCGCGATGAACCCTTTTTTCAGGGTGAACGATTCAGAGATTGCGCATGGCGGCCGAAGCCAGTAACGATACCTGACACTCCTTTGGGAGCACATCATGCCCGCCGCGCACGATCTCGCCTCCGTGGACCCGGCCCGCTGGCCGCGCCTCGCCATGCAGGCGCTGGGCGCGGCGTCGGCGCTGCTGGTGCGCGCGGACGCGGAGGCCGGCGCGGGCGCGGCGGAGCTGCACGGTTCGCTGCGCACGCTGCTGCGGCAGGCGGTGGGGGCGGACGCGGAGCAGGCGGCGGAGGGATTGCTCGCCGCGCCGCTGCACAACGCGCGGGGTACGGCCGTCGGCGCGCTGGGGGTGGCGGCGCCGGGGCGCGCGTGGACGACGGAGGACGCCGCGCTGCTGCGCGACCTGGCCGCGGGTGCGGCGGCGGAGCTCATCGCGGTGGAGGCGGTGGAGGCCATGCGCGACAGCGAGGAGCGCTTCCGCGCCATGTTCGCCCGCGCGGCCATCGGCGTGCTGGTGGTGGACATGGGCGGCCGCATCTTGCAGACCAACCGCGCGTTCCGTCGAATGGTGCGGATGACCGCGCGCGAGCTGCGGCGGATGCACTTCTACGAGCTCAACCACCCGGACGACAACGCGGCCAACCTCCCCCTCTTTCGCGACCTGGTGGAAGGCCGGCGCGACGCGTACCAGATGGAAAAGCGCTACCGGTTGCCCGACGGCACCGTCGTCTGGGTGCACCTGGCGACGTCCGTGGTGCGCGACCGCGAGAGGCGCCCGCAGTTCTGCGTGGCGATGGTGGAGAACATCACCGAGCGCAAGGCCATGGAGGCCCGGCTGCGCCACGAGGCCAACCACGACGCGCTCACCGCCCTTCCCAACCGCACCCTGCTGCAGGAGCGGCTGGCGGAGGCCGCGCGGCGCGGGCGGGACGAGCGCTTCGCCGTCCTCTTTCTGGACCTGGACCGCTTCAAGGTCATCAACGACTCGCTGGGCCACCTTGCGGGCGACGAGCTGCTGCGCGCCGTGGCGGCCCGCCTGCGCGCCTGCGCCCGCCCCGGCGACACCGTGGCGCGCTTCGGCGGCGACGAGTTCGTGCTCCTGCTGGACGGCGTGGGCGACGAGGCGGAGGCGGCGCGGCGCGCGGAGGAGATCCAGGCCGCGCTGGTGGCCCCCGTGGACGTGGGCGACTACGAGGTGTTCACCAGCGCCAGCATCGGTATCGCGCTCGCGGGAGGGGACGATTCGCGGCGCCCGGAGCACCTGCTGCGCGACGCGGACGCGGCCATGTACCGCGCCCGCACGCTGGGCGCGGAGCGGCACGCCGTCTTCGACCGCAGCATGCACGCCGAGGCGCTGCGCCGCCTGCAGCTGGAGACGGAGCTGCGCCGCGCCGTGGACCGCGGCGAGTTCCGCGTCTTCTACCAGCCCGTGGTGGAGCTGGAGACGGGGCTCACCCGCGGGTGGGAGGCGCTCGTCCGCTGGGAGCACCCGGAGCGCGGCCGGGTGGGCCCGGACGAGTTCATCGCCGCGGCGGAGGACACGGGCCTCATCGTCCCCCTGGGGCGCTGGGTGCTGGGGCAGGCGTGCCGGCAGCTGCGGCTGTGGCAGGACGGCGACGGTGCCGGGGAGCCGCTGTTCGTCTGCGTGAACCTGAGCGCGCGGCAGTTCCAGGACCCGCGGCTGCTGGCGGAGGTGGAGGCCGCCGTCACCGAGGCGCGCCTGCCGCCGGGGAGCCTGAAGCTGGAGCTCACGGAGAGCACGGTGATGCGCGACCCGCAGGCCGCGTCGGCGCTGTTGCGGCGGCTGCGGGCGCTGGGAATCCAGATCTACCTGGACGACTTCGGCACGGGCTACTCGTCGCTCAGCCACCTGCACCAGCTGCCGCTGGACGGGCTCAAGATCGACCGCTCCTTCGTGCGGGGCACCATCGACTCGGCCGTGGTGCAGACCATCCTCACGCTGGCGCACAGCCTGGGCGTGGGCGTGGTGGCGGAGGGGATCGAAGAGGCCGCCCAGCTCGCCGCGCTGCGCGCCATGGGCTGCCGGCTGGGCCAGGGCTTCCTCTTCTCCCGCCCGCTCGAGGCCGCGTCCGTGATCGTCTGACGAAGGATCGGGCACACGGAGTCAACGGAGTCTGGTCGTGCCGTTCCCGCGGATCTTGCCTTGAACGAGATCAGCGAAGCGGTAGAACGAACTCCGTTCCCTCCGTTGACTCCCGGCGGATGAAAAGCGGTTCTTCGTCGATTTCGTTGCACGCGTCCGCGCCGCTGTCATTTCGAAGAACGCGCCCGCGCGATCACTGCCAGTGCAGGATTTCTGTGGCACCGAGTGAGAAATCTACTCTCCGGTACTGATGGCCGGCCTGCGTGCTGGATCCCGGCCCCGCAGGTTTTCCGCCCGCACGTGCCCATGTGCGGCGTACGAACCGGGCAAGTCCGCGACGGGACGCAATCCACGAGCAGGGGTGAGCAGATTCCTCGGTCGGCGCTGAAGATCCTGCACCGGCGCAAATCCATCGGGCGCCTTCCTCGGAATGACAATGCGCGGCGCGCGGACCACAGACCACGCTCCGTTGCAACCAAATCCGCGATGAGC
>DATABT010000392.1:0-10305 GCA_036259455.1 Longimicrobium sp.
CGCGGTCTGACCGCGTAGCGTCTTACGAAGGGCGGGGCGGTCCCCCGGGGCCGCCCCCGGCCGAGGGGCGCATTTCTGGCGTGGCGCCGCCGCCGCCGAGGCCGCCGGGGAGCGGGTCAGCCGCCGGCCGCCAGGGCGGCGCGGGCGGCGTGGTAGCCGCACATCCCGTGCACGCCGCCGCCGGGCGGGGTGGAGGACGAGCACAGGTACAGGCCGGCGACGGGGGTGGCGTACGGGTTCAGCCGCGGAACGGGGCGCAGGAAAAGCTGTCCGAACGTCGCCGCGCCGCCGTTGATGTCACCGCCCACAAGGTTGCCGTCGCACGCCTCCAGCCGCGCCGGGCCCATCACGCTGCGCGCCAGCACGCGGTCCCGGAATCCCGGCGCGAAGCGCTCCACCTGCGCCTCGATCCGCTCCGTCATGTCTTCCGGCGATCCGTTGGGCACGTGGCAGTACGCCCAGGCCACGTGCCGCCCCGCCGGCGCGCGGCCGGGGTCGGACAGCGTGGGCTGGGACACGATCACGAACGGCCGCTCGGGGTGGCCCCCACGCCACACGTGCTCTTCCGCGTCCGCGATCTCCTCCATGGTTCCGCCGAGGTGCACCGTGCCCGCGCGCGTGCACTCCGGCGCGCGCCACGGGACGGGCCCATCCAGCGCCCAGTCCACCTTGAAGGCGCCGGGCCCGTACCGAAACCGCTCCAGCGCGCGGCGATAGCGGTCCGGCAGGCGGTCGCCGGCCAGGCGCAGCACCTGCCGCGGCGTCAGGTCCAGAAAGGTGGAGCGCGCCCGGGGAAGCTCGTCCAGCGACCGCACCGGCGCGCCCGTGACGATCTCCCCGCCCAGCGAGCGCAGCAGCGAGCCCATCGCGCCGGTCAGCCGGCCGGCGCCGCCCCGGGGAACGGGCCACCCGACCGCGTGGCCGGCGGCGTTCAGCACCAGGCCGAACGACGCGGTGGCGGGCGCCCGGTGCGAGAGCGCGGCGTGGGCGGCGCTCCCGGCCAGCAGCGCCCGCGCGCGCGGGCCGGTGAAGGCCGCGTTCGCCAGCCCCCTCACGGAGCGGATGGCGCGCACGCCGAACCGGGCCAGCAGCAGCGGGTGCCGGGGGATGCGCAGCGGGCCCAGGATGTCGCCCGCCAGCGCGTCCCAGCGGGTGGAGAACGGCTCCAGCAGGGCGCGGTAGCGCTCCCCGTCCGGGCCCAGGGTGGCCCCCGTGTCCGCGTACGAGCGCTCCAGCATGGCCGCCGTGCCCTCGTCGAACGGGTGGGCCAGCGGGGCGGGGGGATGCACCCACTCCAGCCCGTGCTCGTGCAGTGGGAGCGTGCGGAGAAAGGGCGAGCCGATGCCGAGTGGATACACGGCGGAGAAGGGGTCGTGCACGAAGCCGGGTAGCGTCAGCTCCGCGGAGCGGGCCGCTCCGCCGATCGTGTCGTTCGCCTCGCGCACCAGCACCGAGCGGCCCGCCCGCGCCATCTCGATGGCCGCGGCCAGTCCGTTGGGCCCGGCGCCGACGACGACCGCATCATAGGCCGTCATGCGCGCCCGCAGCGCCTTGTGCGCCAGGATCGGAGCATCGCCATCCCCTCGTTAGCCGTTCCCGGCCGCTGAAACGGGCCGGTTCGCAGTCTGCTCGGTGCGCTGCACGGCATGTTCCGCTCCCGCCGCGGCCCGGGGCCAGCCACGCCCGTGCTCGCGGTGTGCGCCGTTGAGGTGCCGGCACCGTCTGACGGTCCCGCCGGATCGCAGGCTGACGCCGAGTGGAACGTTGCGGTACTCGCCCCGCGCAGCCCTGAGGTTCCTGCAGATCCACGGCGCCGGGTTGCCGGCAGCACGCCATCATCCAATCCGAAGTTGAGCCAGTCCCGCGCGAAGGAGTGGCGGCGTCTCGCGTTCCGTGAGCACAACTCTCGATCCGGCGCGGCGACGGGCTTACATTTCGTGCCGGCCCGCGCCCGCCCGGCAGGCTGGGACGCCGCGTTCGCCGGGACGCGCGTCCATCCGGAGAACCTCGACGCAAGAAAGTCCGTCGCGGTCCTGCGCCCGAAAACTTGCGCATGATCTTTCACCTGGATCACATCGGCATCACCGTCCGGTCGCTCGAAGAGGCGCGGCGCGGGCTCGATCGCCTGCATCCGTGCTTTCACGCCCAGTCCGGCATCGCGCCTCGTGAATGCTTCACCGAGGTCGCGATGCACGGGCCGCAAACGCTGGGCATCTCGCTGCACCGGAAGCAGGGCGGCATGGACATCGAGCTGATGGAGTATCCACGGGTGTCCGCGAACGCGGGCTCCGCGCTGCCCTGGGAGTTCGACCCGGGCGCGCCGGTGGCGGCGGTCAGCCGTGCCGCGGGAGAGGCGCTCGCGCGCCCGGTCCACGCGTGCTCGTTCGATCGGCTGGTGGCCCTGCTGGAGCGATGTGAGACGCTGAACGCCGTGCTGGTGCCGGTGCCGGACCCGCTCGCCGAGCAGGCGTTCTGGGAGGGTCTGCGGTTCCAGCCAGTGCACGCGGACCGTGATTTCGTCGTGCTCCGGCTGCGGTCGCCCCTGCCGGCGTCCGGTGACCGGTACGTGCTCCTGCGGAAGGTGGACTACACCCCCCGCTGGTTTACCGACCTCGAGGGCGTCAGCGAGATCGCCCTGCTGTGCAGCTCCTGCTCTGCCTCCCTCCATGCCCTGCCGGCGGCCACGTTCCGCACCAGCATCAGCCGCCTGACGATCGCCGGCAAGTGCGTCGACATCGCGTACGTGCGGTCGCCGGCGGGCGTCCTTGTCGAGCTCTTCTCCGTGCGCCCATCGTCGTAGCCGGTCTTCTGCCAGATCCGGCAAAAACGATTGGCACGCAGAGTATCAGAGGAGCAGAGGAACAGAGATGGGCATTGTCTCTGCTCCTCCGTTCCTCCGTTGCTCCGTGTGCGCCTTATCTTTTTGTCTGCGGGAGGTTTACGCGGCGTGCGGGGCGAGCGGCTTGCGGGCGACGAACAGGGCCCAGCCGACCAGTCCCCGGGTGGCCATCTCCACCCAGAACGCCAGGCCATCGAGGGTGCGGTCGATCATCTCCGCCCCGACCTGCGCGGTCAGCTCTTCGCGCTTCTCGATCGTCGCCGCGCGGGCCGCGGCGTAGCTCGCCGCCACGTGCTCGGACCAGTCCTCCAGGCGCCGCACCTGAAAGCCGATCCCCATCAATTCCGTGAGGTATCGCTCGATGTCCCACATCTCCGGGGTGCGAACGCGCTCGTACAGGCGCCGCCGGTGGTGCTCGGGTAGGTCGCGGCTCGCCAGGATGTCGGTGACGTCCAGCATGCCGCCGGGCTTGAGCACGCGATGCGCCTCCCGCAGGATCCGCGGCTTGTCGGCGCCGTACATCAGCGAGTCCTGGCTCCAGACCACGTCGAAGCTCGCATCGGCGAAGTCGAGCTCGTGAAAGTCGCCCTGCACGTACGTCACCCGGTCCTCCAGCCCGGCCTCCCGCGTTCTCCGCACCGCCTCGTCGAGTTCCACCCGGCTCAGGTTCAACCCCGTGACGCGGCAGCCGTAGCGCGAGGCGAGCTGGCGCGCGGGTCCGCCGTAGCCACAGCCCAGATCGAGCACGGACACGCCGGGGTGCAGGGCGACGGCCCCGGCCATGCGCTCCGTGGTGTGCACCGCCGCGTCGGTCTGGTCGTCGCCCGGCTGCCGCGGCAGGCCCAGGTGCAGGTTCTCACCCCAGGTGGTGCGGTACAGGACGTCCGCCGGTCCGTCGTAGAAGTCGCGGACGCGCTCCGTCAGCGCGTCGCGGGTTGCCTTGTCCATGCCACGTCCTCGATCCCCAGTGCCGTCCGCAGACAGCGATACTGTTCGGCGCGCGCGCGGCGCGACACCGTGCCGTTGGCCAGGGTGTCGAACCCGTGGAACGCGTCCGGATAGTGATGCAGCTCGGTGGGTACGCCCGCGTCCATCAGTCGCTGCGCGAACGCGATGCCCTCGTCGCGCAGGGCGTCGAGCTGGGCCGTCATCACGTAGGCGCGCGGCAGGCCGCCAAGGTCGCCCGCCCGGGCGGGCGCGGCGTAGCACGACGTGGCCGCGCCGCGGTCGCCATCCCCCAGGTAGTGCCGCCACATGTGCACCGAGTTGCGGCGGTTCCACCCCGGGATGTCGACGAAGGCCGCCATCGACGGCGTGGCCAGGCGATCGTCGGTCACGGGATACAGCAGGAGCTGGAACGCCGGTGCGCGCAGCCCCCGGTCGCGGGCCATCAGCGCCACGGCGGCCGCCAGCGCACCCCCCGCGCTCGCCCCCGCGACGGCGAGACGCTCCACATCGATCCCCAGCTCGTCGCCCATCGCCGCCGTCCACTCGTACGCGGCGCGGCAGTCGTCCACGCCGGCGGGAAAGGGGTGCTCGGGGGCGAGGCGATAGTCGACGGACACGACGACGCTCCGCGTCGACGCGGCCATCTCCAGACAGCGGGGGTGCTCGAAGTCCAGGTGGCCGATGACGAAGGCGCCGCCGTGAAAGTAGACGATGGCCGGCGAGGGGACGCGGCGGTCGCGCGGCACGTAGCAGCGAACCGGGACCGGCGGTCCGTCCGGCGGCTGGATGAGACGATCGGAGACCTCCACCGCGTCGTCGTCCGCGGCTTTCGAGAGCCCCGCGCTCCTGGTGAGCGCCAGGTAGCGGTCCATCTTCGCGCGCACTGCGCCGGGATCCGCATAATCGAGCGCGGGAAGGAGCGCCATCGCCCGCTTCAGCTCCGCGTCCATGCTCACGCATCCTGCGCGGCCGGAACGGGCCGCACCAGCGACCAGGCGCCGCGGAGCGTGGTCAGCAGGCCGATCTGTTCCGGGCCGATGTGCACCTCGGAGCCGCGCTGCTCCTCGACGAAAGCCAGGAACGCGACCAGCAGCAGTGAGTCGAGCACGCCGGCCCGGAGCAGGTTGGCGTCCACGTCCAGGGCGGAGGTGTCCACGCCGCCGATCTCGTGCAGAAACCGCCGGGCGCGCCGGATGAACTCCTCCTCCGTCAGGAGGGCGTCGGCAGAGGTCATGAGGGGTTCGCCAGGTCCAGCGCCGCGTGGCCCGACAGCTCGTGCCACAGCGCACGGGTGCGGGCGCGGTTCAGCTTCTCCTGTCCCGTGCGGGGGAGCGGCTCGGTGATCTCGATGACGCGGCGCGGGGTGCGCTGCGGGCCCAGCCGGTGCCGGAGCTCGGCGGCCACGGCCATGGCGTCGCGGGGCACGGCGCCGTCGGGGTGAAAGCGCACCAGCAGCCCGAAGTCCTCGCTGCCGTCGGGGAGCCGCAGCGGTACGGCGGCCGCTTCCAGCACGCCGTCCACGCCGATGGCGGCTTCCTCGATCTCGTTCAGGTAGATGGCGAAGCTCCCCTTCATCACCACGTCCTTCAGCCGGCCGACGGTCCAGTATCGCCCGCGCTCGTCGCGGCGGAGCAGGTCGCCCGTGCGGAACCACGATCCGCGGAACGCGGCCTCCGTCGCCGCGGGGTTGCCGAAGTATCCGCCGAAGAGGGTGGGGCCGGACAGCTCCAGCTCTCCCTCGCCCGCGCCGTGGACGACGTTCCCGTCGCGATCGCGCAGCCGCGCCTTGAGCAGCGCCGGCTGGCCGATGGAGTTTCGCCCCATCCCCTGCTCGTCGTACTCGCCGAAGAAGCAGGCGCACATGGTTTCGGTGAGGCCGAAGGCGTTCAGCAGGCCGATGCCGAAGCGCCGCTGAAAGCGCTCCTGCGTGCGCGGCGACAGGGGCGAGCTGCCGGTGATGCAGATGGGCGGCGGCCGCGTGCCGCCGGGCGGGGCCGCGACGTGGTTGAGCAGGTCGATGAGCGGCGGGACGAGGAACATCTGCTCGACCTCGTTACGCTCCACGTCGCGCCAGTAGTCGCGCGCGGTGGTGAGGTCCAGCTGCGGAAGGACGACGACGGCCGCCTCGGCGCACAGGGCCCACGTGTAGTGCAGGTTGAGCACCCCCGACCCGGAGAGCCGCATGCTGCAGGCGATGCGCGAGGGCGCCGAGCCCCGCAGCCGCACGACGGCCGCGGCGGCGGCGTACATGGTCGTCGCCAGGCGGCCGTGCGTCATCACCACCGCCTTGGGGTCGCCGGTGCTCCCCGACGTGTACGACAGAAACGCGCCGCCGGCCAGCTGCCGGCGCAGCGCGGGGTCCGGCTCCGGGCGCGCCATCCGCGAGACGGTGAGCTCGGGATCGATCGCGACGAACGCGTCGGGCTGGCTGTGGCCCAGGATGGAGTCGCGCAGCCCCGCGCCCCACTCGCGGTCCACGAGCAGCGCCACGCCGCGCAGCCGCCAGATGGCCATCAGCAGCGGCAGCAGGTCCGGGTGGTCCGCCAGCACGACGGCGCACAGGCTCTCCTCCGGCACGCCGGCGGCGGCGAGCCGGCGGTGCAGGGCCTCGCTGCGCTCACGGAGCTGCGCCCAGGTGCGTACCACGCCCACGTGCGGCTCGCGCTGGTAGATGAGCGCGGGATCGTCCGGGCGCTCCCCGGCCAGGCTCTCGTAGAGGGCGAGCAGGTTGCTCATGGCAGCGCCGGCGCCGGATGCTCGTACACGGCCGGCGCGGGGATCCTCTGGCCGGCGCCGGGCGCGCTCGCGTGATCGGGGGAAAGCGGAAGCTCCACGTACGCCGAGAGGATGTGGTCGCCCAGGCTGCCCAGGCAGCTGAGGTTGGCGAACCCCGGCCCGTGCGCCAGCCCGGCGAGCGCCGGCACGTGCAGCCGCGGCGTAAGGCCGTGCAGCGCGAAGGTGCCGTCCAGCGCGCCCCGCAGCGCGGCCTCGTCCGTCAGCGCGACGCCCAGGCGCCGCTCCACGGCGGCCGTCGTCTCGCCCAGCAGGTCGGTCAGCCCGCGGAGCGCGCACGAGCCCGTGCAGTTGGCCACCAGGTCGAACTCCCTGCGCACCGTCTCCCTGGCGCGCGCCACCACGACGCACGCGCGTCCGCCCGGGGCGGGCTCCACGCGGCGCACCCGGCCCACCAGGAACGTGAGGTGGCGATGCCGCGAGAGCTGCTCCAGCGCGGCCGGCGACATGACGCCGCGGTCGGAGCGCCGGATGAACTCCAGGCGGTCGGCCTCCGGGAGCTCGTGCCAGTCGATGAGGCTGGGGTCGGAGTAGACGGCGTTCTCCAGGAACGACTCGGCGCGCGAATACGGAAGGGAGGGGGTGACGAAGGTCAGGTCGATGTCGTCGCCGCCCCGCTCGATCAGCAGCAGCGCCAGGGTGATGGCGCTCTCGCCCGAGCCCACGATGCAGATGCGGCCGCGGGGGGAGATCTGCGCGGCCTCGAGCTCGGCGACCGTCATGGCCGGGCTGATCACGCGGTGGCTGATGTCCGGCGTGCAGGGGAGCGCGCGCGGCTTGCCGGGCCCGGTCAGCGCCAGCCCCCGCCCGGCGATGGTGCACTCGCGCCCGCCGTCGCGCGTCTCGGCGTGCAGCACCCAGCCGTCGGCGCGCAGGCCGATGCCCGTGACCTTCGCGATCCGCAGCTCCACCCCGCTGGTGGCGCGGGAGATGACCCACGAGAAGTAGCGGGCCACGTCGCGGTGGTTGGGGCACTGCACGCCCCCGTCCACCCAGCGGCGGTACTCGCCCAGCTGCACCAGGTGGCTCTGCCAGGAGAACTGCAGCATCGCGGCGTCGATCTCGCTGCCGCCCGGCCCGAAGCGGCGGCTGCTCTGGTACGGAAACCCCACGTCCTTCTCCGGCCGGGTCCCCAGCCGCTCGGCGCCCGTGGTGAAGCCGTGCCGTCCGGTCCACGAGGCGGCTACCTCGTGCTGCTCCAGGATCACGACGCGCAGCGGCCCGTAGCCCAGCTCGTTGAGCACGTGCGCCTTCGCGGCGATGGCCGCGGCCTTGGGTCCGGCGCCGAGAACCACCAGGTCGGCGCGCGTGGCCGGCGCCTCACGCATGGTCCACCGGCCATGCCAGGTGGTGGCAGTCGAGGTGAAAGCCGCTGCGCAGGTACAGGCGGTGGGCGCGATGGCGCTGGTACCCCGTGTCCAGGTGCACCGCATCGCATCCCAGGCGGCGCGCCTCGTGCTGCACGTACAGGAGGAGCGCGCGCCCCAGGCCGGTGCCGTGCGCGGCTTCCATCGCCACCAGGTCGTCGACGTAGAGGATGCGCCCCCACGCCATCGTGTGCATCAGCCGGTAGCCGATCGCCGCGGGCACGCCGCCGCCGTCCTCGATGAACGCGATGGTGTACCCGTCCGGCGTCTGCCGGCGCCAGCGGCCGACGAACGCATCTTCCGACGGCAGGTGCGGCCGGAGCTCCCTGAACGCCGGCCAGCAGCGGCGCACGTCCGGCTCGTCGCGGGCCACCCGGATCTCCAGTCGTCGTTCGGTGGATGTGCTCATCGGTCTCACGGAAAGTGGTTCGGCCGCGCGAGAATGCAGGTTCCGATGCGGTTGGTCTTTCGCCAGAGCACCTGGAGGCCGCATTCGGCCAGGTGGCGCCCCAGGGCCTCCAGCGTGAGCGCCCGCGAAAAGAACTCCATGCTCCCGGTAAAGAGCACGCCGGTCTGCGCCTCGTGCGTGTGCGCGAGCGAGCGCACGCCGCACGCCGAGTAGTACCGGCGCCGCACGGACGTGGTGTAGTCGTCCGTGTTGAACACGGTGATCAGCAGGAGCATCTCCGGCACGCGGCAGACGCTGCGCAGCAGGTGCGGCACGTCGCGAAAGCCGCCGACGAAGTTGAACGGCAGGTGCACCAGGGAGAGGCCGGCCGGGACCATCGGCAGCCACGCCTCGGGCTCCAGCACGTCCGCCACGACGGCGCGCGCGCGTCCCTCCAGCCCCTCGGACAGGATGCGCTTGCGGAGCGTCTCGATCCCGCTCTCGTCCAGGTCCACGCCCACGTAGCCGACGTCGGCGAGCCGCGTCACCTCCAGCGACCGGCCGTCGTAGCAGCCGAACTCCACGACGGACGCGCAGGCGTGGCACTGCAGGGCGCTGAGCGCGGCCAGCATCTCCAGCTGCAGCAGCGGCAGGACCTCGTCCGGAAAGTTCGCCAGCCGCATCATGAGCGACGACGCGTCCTTGGAACGGTAGAACCGGTCGAGCTGCACGCGGTCCCGGGTGGAGTTATCGGCCTGCACGGGATCCCTCCGGGATGCCAAGGCTGGCGAGTGACCGGGTGGCGACGAGGTCCGCGATGCCGGGCGCGAGCCGGACGCCCGATCCGTGGGTTCCGGTGGCGATGGTGACGCGCGGCCCGAGCGCGCGGCAGCCCTCCACGACGGGAACGAATTCGGGAGAGTAGCTGTCGGCGAAGACGCGCTCTCTCTCGAAGCTCCACGCACCGGGGCCGAGCAGCCCGTCCAGCAACCGCCGCTCCGCGTCCAGCTCCAGTCCCTCGCAGGTGGCGGGATGGTCGGGATCCACGTCCCACACGTCGCGGCGAAAGCTCAGGCGGTAGTCGCCGTCGCGGAAGGTGGGATGAAAGAAGATGTCCTTCGACAGCCAGCCGGTGACGTGTGGGAGCCGTGCCGCGGCGCGGACGTCGAGCCCGAACACGCGCTTGGTCCGCAGCCCGCGCGCCTCCGCCCACGACCGCGTGCCGGCGCTCCACCCCGGCAGCCACGGGCCCAGGGCCAGGACGACGTGCCCGGCGTGGTACGCGCGGCCATCCTCGCACCGCACCGTCGCCACGCCGCCGCGGTCCTCGATCGCGGCGACGGCCGCATGCTCCACGACCCGGCCGCGCCCGGAGTCCCCGATCTCCCCGACCAAGGCCCGGCACCACGCCGCGCAGTCGATCACGAAGGCGCGGCCGCCGAACCGCTCCACGCCGTCCGGCGCCCAGCCGTTCGCGGGGGGCTCGGGGGAGAGCGGCTCCGCCACGGCGTCGCGGAGCCCGTCCTCCTCCCCCGGCCCGGCGTACCACGTCATGGGCACCGGCCGGCGGTACGCGGCCGCGCGGTCTCCCTCGGCGGCGTGCCACGCCCAGCTGGCCTCCACCAGCGGCCGGTGGGGCGCGTGGCGGCACCAGGGAACGTCGAGCGCGCCCGCGCGGGCGGTGGCGCCGCCGCCCACGCGGCCGCGCTCCAGCACCGTCACCGTGACGTCGCCGGACCGGCGCAGCAGCGCCACGGCCGCGGCCAGGCCGATGACGCCGCCGCCGGCGATCACCACGCGCCGGGAGTCACCCCGCATTGCTCTCGCGCCACCAGAACCCCACGACGGTCACGTCCTCGCCGGGGCGGGCGGCGATGACGTGCTCGGTGTTCGGCGGGATGGTGAGGCGCGTGCCGGGGCGGAGCTCGGCGTTGTGAATGGAGATCGCCGCGGCCAGGATGTCCTTGCTC
>DATABT010000393.1:0-3823 GCA_036259455.1 Longimicrobium sp.
ATAGGGAATAGGGAATAGGGAATAGGGAATAGGGAATAGGGAGCAGCGGACACAGAAACCGCAACCCGTACCTTCGTACCGTCTTTCGCACTCTCGCACTTTCGCACTCCCCAGATGGCGCAGGCTAGATCCGGCGACCGAATCGCCGCGCAGAACCGCAGGGCCCGGCACGAATACCACATCCTGGACACCTGGGAGACGGGCATCGTGCTGCAGGGAACGGAGGTCAAGTCGCTCCGCGACGGCCGCGCCAACCTGCAGGACGCGTTCGCCACCATGGACCGCGGCGAGCTCTGGCTTTACAATTTGCACATCTCGCCGTACGAGATGGGCAACCGCTTCAACCACGACCCGCTGCGCCCGCGCAAGCTGCTCATGCACCGCAACGAGCTGCGCCGGCTGGTGGGACAGGTGGAGCAGAAGGGGCTCACGCTGGTGCCGCTGGACATCCACTTCAGCCACGGCATCGCCAAGGTGAACCTGGCCCTGGTTCGCGGAAAGAAGCTGCACGACAAGCGCGACACCCTTCGCGAGCGCGCCGATCAGCGCGACGTGGAGCGCGCGTACAAGAACCGCGACGACTCCTAGCATGACAAGGGGCTCCCGGATGCGATTCCTCGGCGTACTCTCGCTCGTTCTCCTCCCCTACCATCCCGGTTTTCTCCCCGCGCAGCCCCCGCCGCAGACGTGGCGCCTGGTGCTGGGCGGCGAGACGTCGCTGGTGGTGGAGGCCACCGCCCGCGGCTACGCGGCGTTCCCGGTCTCCGCGCTCCTTTCCCTCGGCGCGCAGCTTTCCTTCGGCGGCGGTGAGGTGGCGGCACGGTTCGGCGCGCGCGAGATCCGCTTTCGCGTGGACTCGCAGGAGGGATCGGTGGACGGGCGGCCGTTCCGTGTGGCGAACCCCGTCTACGCGGCGGACGGCGTGGTCTTCATCCCCGCCGAGTTCCTGACGGCCATCCTGCCCCAGGCGGCGTCGGGGGCGGTTTCGGTGGATGCGGATGCGCGCATCGTCCGGGCGGATGCCGCGGCGCTGGCGGCGGTGCAGGCGTCCCCGCCCCCGGCCGGCACCTCGCAGGCGCCCACGGTGCAGCAGCGGCGGCTGGTGGTGATCGACGCGGGGCACGGGGGGGTGGATCCCGGCGCGCGCGGGCCGGCGGGGACGCGGGAGAAGGACATCAACCTGCAGATGGCCTTCCGGGTGGTGGAGATCCTGCGCCAGGACCCCACGCTCGACGTGCGGATGACCCGAACCCGCGACACCCTCATCGCGCTGCGCGACCGGGCGCGGTTCGCCAACTCGTGGCGCGAGGAGGGGCAGCCGGCGCTGTTCATGTCCATCCACTGCAACGCCCACCCCAGCCGGGCCGAAACGGGCTTCGAGACGTTCTTCCTTTCCGAGGCACGCACGGCGGACGCGCGGCGGGTGCAGCAGATGGAGGACGCGGCCGAGCAGTACGAGGAGCGCAGCGGCCCGCGCAGCCCCATGGACTTCATCATGACGGACCTGCGCCAGAACCAGTACCTGCGCGAGAGCAGCCAGTGGGCGCAGCTCATTCAGGACCCGCAGCGCCAGGTGCACCCGGGCCCCAACCGCGGCGTGAAGCAGGCGGGGTTCGCGGTGCTGGTGGGCGCGTTCATGCCCGCGGTGCTGGTGGAGATCGGCTTCATCTCCAACAGCCGCGAGGAGCAGATGCTCCTGGATCCGCGCCAGCAGGACACCATCGCGCGGCAGCTGGCCACGAGCGTGCAGGACTTCTTCCGCGCCACGGCGGGACGTGCCCCGCAGGCGGGGAACTGAGGGGCGCGGGGCGAGAGGATCTCGCGCGGGCTCTCGTGGCGGGTGAACCCGCGGCTGGAACTGCCATAAGCCCGGTCCCCGGCTCGCTGGCGCTCGCCGAACCGGGCTTCACCTGCTCGCGCCGGCGGCGCCGGGCGCGTTTCAGCGGGCGCGTCTTGGCGCCATTCGTCCGCCGCCCCTCCCGCGTCGGTCTTCCGTGATGGGAGAGTGTAACCTGAATCCTTGGAACGAGTTGGGGTCGGTTGGCGAGCCTCCTGCGACGTGATCCGGCGCGGACCGTCCTCTCGCGGCGCGGCGCGAGTCTCGCCAGGCGGACAGTCGCGGCGGCGCGGGCGATGGACGGCCGCGGGCCACCCTCCGGCCCGATCCGCACGTATCCGTTGATGATTTCGGCCCGCGGCACGCCGGTGGCGCGGGCCGGTCCGCAAATCGCCTTGTTCACCACCCGACTGCCCATGCCACGCCCGATCCCCATCATCGCCCTGGACGTGCCCGCGCGCGCGGACGCCGAGTCGCTGCTGGACCGGCTGGGCCCGGACGCCGACTTCGTAAAGGTGGGGCTGCAGCTGTTCACGGCCGAGGGGCCGGACGTGGTGCGGGCGATGCGGGAGCGCGGGTGCCGGGTGTTCCTGGACCTCAAGCTGCACGACATCCCCAGCACGGTGGCGCACGCGGTGGAATCCGCCGCTCGCCTGGGCGTGGACCTTCTGACGGTGCACGCCTCCGGCGGATCCGCGATGCTGCGGGCGGCGCGCCGGGCCGCCGGAGAGCGCGGGGCGGACGGCATAAGGCTGCTGGGCGTGACGGTGCTCACGTCGCTCTCTGCCGCCGAGGTGGCGGAGGCGTGGGGGCGCGACGGCGTCTCCGCGGCGGACGAGGTGGAGCGGCTGGCGCGGCTGGCGCAGGGGGCGGGAATGGACGGCGTGGTGGCCTCGGTGGCGGAGGTGCCCGTCATCCGCCGCGCGACGGGGGCGGACTTCCGCATCCTGACGCCGGGCATCCGGCTCCCCGGTGACGAGGCGGGCGACCAGGCGCGCATCGCCACGCCGGGCCAGGCGGCGCGGCTGGGCTCGGACTACATCATCCTCGGCCGCTCCGTGACCGCGGCCGCGGACCCGGCGGAGGCGCTGCGGCGCGCCATTCGCGAACTGGACGAAGCCGTACCCGAACGGATTGCAGGATAGATGAAGACGATTCGAATTCTCCCCATCCTCCTGGCGCTGCTGCTGCTGGGCGCCGTGGCCCCGCGGGGGCTGGCGGCGCAGCAGGACGCGGCGTCGCTGTCGGCCTTCGTGGCCACCGTGTCGCGCCTGTGGGCGGCGGGCCAGGCGGACGACATCGTGGCGCTGGTGCCGCCGGACGGCCGCATCCTGCTGGACCTGGCCGGCGAGGGGCCCGGCGAGGTGCAGCCACGCAACGCCGCCGCCGCGCTGCGCCGCCTGTTCGGCGAGCGCGAGAACGTGAGCGTGCGCGCCTCCCGCGCCACCATCTCCGGCGGCACGCCGCTGCGGGGCTTCGGCGAGCTGACGTGGATCGCGCGGCCGCGAGGGGTCACGGACACGCTGTCGTCCGTCGTCTACGTGGGCGCGGTGTGGGAGGACGGCGCCTGGCGCATCCGGGAGCTGCGGGTGCTGAGGTGATGGAGTGAGGCTGGGAGGACGGCGCGGATCCGTTTCCGCGGGCGCTCTCCCCCGCCGGGCCTTTCGCTCGTTCCTCGCGACGGCCGGCGACCCCTCCCCCAACCCCCGGAGGAGGGGTTGTTTGTGTGCAGAGCCGGGCGCGAGGCTGGATGCACGCGCGGTGCGCGATTCCGGCCACGCGCGTTCGAGTTCTCCCCTCTCCGCGAGGAACGAGCGGGGAGGGGCCGGGGGGAGGGGCCCCGTCGGTTCAGCCCGGGTAGATTGTTGACAGATCAGCCCGGCAGGATGGTTGACAGTTTCATCTGGATCACGCGCATGTGTTGCACCCCCCCCAAAAGGTGTGCCATGCCAGAACCACTGCATACTGTGAACGATCGACTGCAGT
>DATABT010000394.1:0-23140 GCA_036259455.1 Longimicrobium sp.
GCGATCACCTGAGCCTGGCCGTCGGACAAGGGGCCCCCGCGGCAATGACCGCGGGGGTCCGCCGGACCCAACATCTTTTTACGATAGATCAGCCCATGCGTCGCTCGCTCTTCGCCACCATGCTCCTGCCGCTCGCCGCCACGCCGCTGCACGCGGCCGAGGAGGGCGGCGGTGGCCTGCTTTCGATCAACCCGGGGCTCACCATCTGGACGATCGTCATCTTCCTGATCGTCCTGGCGATTCTCAGCAAGGCCGCGTACCCCAAGATCCTGGGCGCGGTGGAGGCCCGCGAGGCCCACATCGCCCAGCTCACCGAGGCCGCCGAGCGCGACCGCGAGGAGGCCGCCGCCCTGGCCGCCGAGAACCGGCGCCTGGTGGAGGAGACGCGCGCGCGGGTGCACGGCGCCGTCGAAGAGGCCCGCGGCCAGGCCGAGAAGATGCGCGCCGAGGTGATGGACGCCGCCAACCGCGAGCGCCAGGAGATGCTGGAGCGCGCCCGCCGCGACATCGCCAGTGAGCGCGAGATGGCGCTCGATACCGTGCGCCGCGACGCCGTGGCGCTGGCCATGGCCGCCGCGGAGAAGCTGGTGCGCCGCAACCTGGACACCGAAGACAACCGGCGCCTGGTGCAGGAGTCGCTTGCGCAGATGGGCCAGCGGCCCGTCGCGAGGGCCTGATGCGCGCCGAGATCATCGCCCGCAACTACGCCGAGACGCTGCTCGTCCTGGCGGAGCGCCAGGGCCCCGCGGCGCTGGACGAGTTCGGCCGGGCGATCGACGATCTGGCCGCCATGATGGACACCGACCCGCGCGCGCGCCAGTTCCTGGAGACGCCGCGCGTGCGCCCGGAGCAGAAGAAGGAGGCGCTGCGCCAGTCGCTGGCCGGCCGCGCGCCCGACATGTTCGTGCGCTTCGTGATGGTGCTGGTGGACAAGCGCCGGCAGGGGCTGCTGCCGGAGATCGCGCGGGCGTACCGCAACCTGGTGGACCAGCGGATGGGCCGCGCCCGGGTGGACGTGACCATCAGCCACGAGCCCGACGCGGCGCTGCAGGCCGAGATCCAGCGCGCCCTGGAAGGGCAGCTGGGGCGGACGGTGATCCCCACGTACCGCGTGGACCCCGACCTCCTGGGCGGCATGGTGCTGCGCCTGGGCGATGAGATTCTGGACGGCTCCCTCCGCAGCCGCGCCGCGGGACTGCGCCGCCGGCTGATGGAAACGACGGTCTAGGGAGTAGGGAACAGGGAACAGGGAATAGCCCGCCCTGCTCTCGTAACTGGATGGAATCCGCACTGGGCACCGGGCACCAGGCACTGGGCACTTCCCCTCCAGCGGCGCGCTGGACCCCGATAGAGCGAGGACGAACGATGGCGACGGCCGACACCCAGCTTCGCGCAAGCGAGATCAAGAACGTGCTGCTCGGCGAGATCGAGCGGTACGAGGACGTTCTGCAGGCCGAGCAGGTGGGCTCGGTGCTCGAGGTAAAGGACGGCATCGCGCGCGTCTACGGCCTCCAGGGCACCATGTCCAGCGAGATGCTCGAGTTCACCGCCAGCGACACGGGGCAGACCGTTACCGGGCTGGCGCTGAACCTGGAAGAGGACAACATCGGCGCCGTGGTGCTGGGCGACTGGACGCTGCTGCACGAGGGCGACGCCGTGCGCCGCACGGGCCGCGTGCTCGACATCCCCGTGGGCCCCGGCTACCTGGGCCGCGTGGTGAACCCGCTGGGCGAGCCCATCGACGGCAAGGGCCCCATCGCCACCGTGGGCCGCCGCCAGGTGGACATCGTGGCCCCGGGCATCGTGCTTCGCCAGCCGGTGAAGGAGCCCATGCAGACGGGCCTCAAGGCCATCGACGCCCTGATCCCCATCGGCCGCGGGCAGCGCGAGCTCATCATCGGCGACCGCGGCACGGGCAAGACGGCCATCGCCATCGACACCATCATCAACCAGAAGGGCCAGGGCGTCATCTGCGTGTACGTCGCCATCGGCCAGAAGGCGTCGACGGTGGCGGGCGTGGTGCAGCGCCTTACGGACGCGGGCGCGATGGACTACTCCATCGTGGTCGCCGCGACGGCGAGCGACCCGGCGCCCATGCAGTACATCGCGCCGTACGCGGGCACCGCCCTGGCCGAGTACTTCATGTACACCAAGAACGAAGAGGGGAAGGGCGCGCCCACCCTGTGCGTGTACGACGACCTGTCCAAGCAGGCGGTGGCGTACCGGCAGATGTCGCTGGTGCTGCGCCGTCCCCCGGGCCGCGAGGCGTACCCGGGCGACGTGTTCTACCTGCACAGCCGCCTGCTGGAGCGCGCGGCCAAGCTGTCGGACGAGGAGGGCGGCGGCTCGCTGACGGCGCTGCCCATCATCGAGACGCAGGCCGGTGACGTGTCGGCGTACATCCCCACCAACGTGATTTCCATCACCGACGGGCAGATCTTCCTGGAGTCGAACCTGTTCTACTCCGGCGTGCGCCCGGCCGTGAACGTGGGCATCTCGGTGTCGCGCGTGGGCGGCAGCGCGCAGATCAAGGCGATGAAGAAGGTGGCCGGCAAGCTCAAGGGCGAGCTGGCGCAGTACCGCGAGCTGGAGGCGTTCGCCGCCTTCGGATCCGAGCTGGACGCGGTGACGCAGCGCCAGCTGGCGCGCGGCGCGCGCTCGGTGGAGGTGCTGAAGCAGGGGCAGTACGCGCCGGCGCCGGTGGAGCACCAGGTGGCGATCATCTACGCGCTCACCAACGGCTACCTGGACGGGGTGGACCTGCCTCAGGTGAAGGCGTGGGAGCGCGACTTTCACGTGTACCTGCGCACGCAGCACCCGGAGATCCTGGACGGCATCCGCACCAGCAGGGACCTGACGAGCGACAACGAGGCGGCGCTCAAGGCGGCCATCGAGCGGTACGCCGAGCTGTTTGCCGACCCGCACTCGCCGGTGGGCACGGAGGACTACCACAACAGTGCCATCCTGCAGGAGACGGACGCCGACCGGCGGATGTCGGAGGAGCAGCTGCGGATGTCGTCGCGCCCGGAGAGCAACGCGCAGGCGGCGCGGCAGAGCTACTGAGGAACGGCAGTACCCGGTGCCAGGTGCCCCGTGCCCGGTGACTTCGGTCCGGCGCACCGGGCACCGGGAACTTGGCACCGGGCACTTTAGCGAAGCGATATCATGGCCAAAGCCAGAGAACTCAAGGGCCGCATCCGCACGGTCCAGAACACGCGCAAGATCACCCGGACGATGGAGATGGTGTCCACGTCCAAGCTCAAGCGCGCGCAGGACCGCGTGGCGGCGGCGCGGCCGTACGCCGACCGGCTCGCGGCCGTCATCAGCCGGCTGCTCACGCCGGAGCTGGCGGGGCGCTACCCGCTGCTGCGCCAGCCGGCGCAGGTGCGGCGCGCGGCGGTGCTGCTCATCACCAGCAACCGCGGCCTGGCCGGCGCCTTCAACGCCAACCTCATCCGCGAGGCGCGCGACCTCCTGGCCCGGCTGCGGGCCGAGGGGGCCGAGGCGGAGCTGCACGCGGCGGGAAAGAAGGGCATCCAGTTCTTCCGCTTCGCGAAAGAGACGCTGCACACCTCGGTGAGCGACATCGGCGACCGGCCGGGCGCCGACGACGCGCAGCGGCTCATCGACGGGCTCACGCAACGGTTCGTGGACGGCGAGCTGGACGCGGTGTACGTGGTGTACGCCAAGTTCAACTCGGCCCTTTCCACGCCGCCCACGACCATGAACCTGCTTCCCGTGGTGGCGCCCGAGGGCGGCGAGGCGGGGCGGGAGATGGACTACATCCTGGAGCCCGGGGCGGACGAGATCCTGGGGCGCATTCTTCCGCTGTACGTGCGCAACAGCGTGTACCGTGCGCTGGTGGAGACCAGCGCGGCGGAGCACGGCGCGCGCCGCACGGCCATGAAGAACGCCACGGACAACGCCAGCGAGCTGCTGGAGAGCCTGAGCCGCACGTACAACCGCGTGCGCCAGGCGGCCATCACGCAGGAGATCGCCGAGATCGTCGGCGGCGCCGCGGCGCTGGAATAACACGCGAGACCACGAACAGGAGAAACATACATGGCAGCCATTGCCCCCGAGCGGGCCACCGTGCCCGCGGGCACGCCCAACGTGGGCCGCGTGGTGCAGGTCATCGGCCCGGTGGTCGACGCCGAGTTCGAAGGCCGGCTCCCCGAGATCTACAACGCCCTCGTCATCCGCCAGCCCGCCGCCGACGGCCGGCCGCCGCTGGAGGTGACGCTCGAGGTGCAGCAGCACATCGGCCGCAACCAGGTGCGCGCCGTCTCCATGGAGCCCACCGACGGCGTGGTGCGCGGCATGGAGATCGTGGACACCGGCGGCTTCATCAACATTCCCGTGGGCGCGGCCGCGCTGGGCCGCATTCTCAACGTGCTGGGCAACCCGGTGGACGAGCGCGGCGACATTCCCGCCTCGGCCGAGCGCTGGCCCATTCACCGCAACGCGCCGGCGTTCGTGGAGCTGGAGCCCACCACCGAGGTGCTGGAGACGGGCATCAAGGTCATCGACCTGCTCACCCCGTACGTGAAGGGCGGCAAGATCGGCCTGTTCGGCGGCGCGGGCGTGGGCAAGACGGTGGTCATCCAGGAGCTCATCCACAACATCGCCATGGGGCACGGCGGCCGCTCGGTGTTTGCCGGCGTGGGCGAGCGCACCCGCGAGGGCACCGACCTGTGGCTGGAGTTCCGCGAGGCCAACCTCATCAAGGACGACAACCTGGCCGAGTCGTCGGTGGCGCTGGTCTACGGGCAGATGAACGAGCCGCCGGGCGCCCGCCTGCGCGTGGCGCTGGCCGGGCTGACGGTGGCGGAGTACTTCCGCGACGTGGACAAGCAGGACGTGCTGTTCTTCGTGGACAACATCTTCCGCTTCACGCAGGCCGGTTCCGAGGTGTCCGCCCTGCTGGGCCGCATGCCCAGCGCCGTGGGCTACCAGCCCACGCTGGCCACGGAGATGGGCGGTCTGCAGGAGCGCATCACCTCCACGCGCGAGGGGTCCATCACCTCGGTGCAGGCCATCTACGTGCCCGCCGACGACCTTACGGACCCGGCGCCCGCGACGGCGTTCGCGCACCTGGACGCCACCACGGTGCTCAGCCGCGCGCTGACGGAGATCGGCATCTACCCCGCGGTAGACCCGCTGGACTCCACCAGCCGCATCGTGGACCCGCAGTTCATTGGCGAGCGCCACTACAACGTGGCCACGGCGGTGCAGCGCATCCTGCAGCGCTACAAGGAGCTGCAGGAGATCATCGCCATTCTGGGCATGGACGAGCTGTCGGAAGAGGACAAGGTGACGGTGGGCCGCGCCCGCCGCATCCAGCGCTTCCTGTCGCAGCCGTTCCACGTGGCCGAGCAGTTCACGGGCACCAAGGGCGAGTACGTCAAGCTGTCCGACACCATCGAGAGCTTCGAGCGCGTAGTGGCGGGCGAGTTCGACCACCTGCCGGAGCAGGCGTTCTACATGGTGGGCGGCATCGAGGGCGTCGAGGAGAAGGCCCGCAAGCTCGAGGCGGGCGGCTGATGGCGGCCCCGGCGGCGGAGACGACCGGCGGCGCGCTGCACGTCACGGTGCTCTCGCCGGAGCGCACGGTGTACGAGGGGACGGCGGACAGCGTGGTCGCCCCCGCGTACAACGGCAGCCTGGGCATTCTGCGCGGCCACGCGCCGCTGATGGCCCTGCTGGGCGAGGGAAGCCTGCGCATCACCACCGGCGGCAAGGAGCTGCGCTACGAGGTGGCGGGCGGCTTTCTCCAGGTCGCCGACAACCAGGTCACCGTGCTGAGCGAGCGCGCCGAAGCGGCCGCTTGAGCGCATCCGATGGATGCATGAGAAGG
Source organism: Longimicrobium sp. (assembly GCA_036259455.1). Classification (GTDB taxonomy): domain Bacteria; phylum Gemmatimonadota; class Gemmatimonadetes; order Longimicrobiales; family Longimicrobiaceae; genus Longimicrobium. The sequence goes on from DATABT010000394.1 coordinate 5,858, forward strand.
GGGAGCCCCGCGCGCCGGGGCTCCCCCTTTTCGTAGGGCGGGAAGGGAAGGGTACAGGTTACAGGGATGTGGGTCGGATCCCTGTTCCCCATTCTCTGTTCCCTATTCCCTATTCCCTATTCCCTATTCCCTATCCGTTCAGGCTCACAGCGCCGCGTCCAGGTACAGGTGCACGCCCCAGCCCGTCGGCGTCCGCAGCGCGCGGGCCACGTCGAAGCGGATCAGCCCGTCCAGAAAGCTGGCGCCCATGCCGGCGGAAAGGAGCGGCGGGTCCCAGTCCCACGCGCCGCGCGCGCCGGCCCACCCCGCGTCGCCGAACAGCACCAGCCGCGCACCCGGCATGGGCGTGCCCACCTCCGCCCGCCCGCGCCAGAACGCCTCGCCGCCAATCAGCGCGCCCTCGTAGCCGCGCACGGTGGAGGGCCCGCCCAGGTACCACATTCCCTGCACCGGCACGTCCCCCGCCGTGGTACCGGCGGCGCCCTCGAAGGCGAGCGCGAACCGCCCCAGCGACGGCAGCGCCAGCTGCGCGGTCGCCTGCCCGCGCCCGAAGCCGAAGGTGCCGGTCTGCCCCTCCAGCCCCGTGCCCACCGTGAAGCGCGCCGGCGCGCGGTCGCCGCCGAAGGTGCGGGAGAGGGTGACGCCCAGGCCCGCCTGGTCGGCGTCGTCGGCCGGGCGCACCTCGCGGAAGGGGCTGGAGTCCCACGCGCGGGCCATGGTGAACTGCGTCTCGCGCCGAACCTGGTGCTGGTGCTCGCCGAACAGCCTCCACGTGTACGTCCAGCGCCCCCGGGTCACCGGCTGGCTGGTGAGCTCCGCGCCCGTGGCGCGGAAGTAGTCCGCCTCGTCGCGCCCGAAGAGCAGCGCGTTGAGCGACGCGCCGAACCCGAAGGGACGCGCCGTGGGATCGAACGGCGCCAGCCGCCGGTAGCCGGCCAGCCGCAGCCGCCGCTGCATCGACTCGCGGGCGATGCCGATCTCCACCCCCGGCTCGCGGTCCGCCAGCCCGATCCTCGCCTCGCCGTCGATGGCCAGCGGTCCCCACGCCACGTCCGCCCGCGCGCCGATGGACAGCCCCTCCACGCGGTTGTAGCGCAGCAGCCGCAGGTCCGCGATGCGCGTCTCCAGCTCCGGGCGAAAGTCGCCCAGCCGGCCCAGCGACGGCGTCAGCACGCGGGCGAGCGACTCCACCTCCTCGCCCGTGATCAGCCGCGCGCCCTCGTTGGCCAGCGGCGGCGGCAGCTCGGGGCTGGCCAGCAGCGCGGCCGTGTCCGACGGCACGTCCACGCGCCAGCGGCGGCAGCGGTTCCACTCGCAGGTGCACACCTCGCCCGCCGCCTCCGCCTCGCGCTTGCAGATGCGCGCGGCCCCGGTGTCGCGCTGCGCCAGCACGGAAACGGGCGCCTGCTCCGGCGCGGCCGAGGCCTGCACCTCGTACTCCGAGTAGCTGCGCTCGAAGCGCACCGGCACGCCGGCCAGCACGCCCAGGTTGGCCTCCATGTCCACCGCCATCAGCCGCGGCAGCCACCAGCGGCCCTGCACCAGCGCGTACTCCACCGTCACGTACCGCACCGTCGCCCGTACCGCGCCGAACAGGTTGACGGCGCGGGGGAGGTCTTCGCCCGTGTCGCGCCGCAGGTCGAACGGCCGGGCCGTGGTCAGCACGCTGCGCGCCACGCCGTGCGTCTGCGAGTCGATCCACAGCGACCCCCGCAGCAGCTGGAACTCGCGCCGCCGGGGGATGATCTCCAGCTGGATCAGCCGCAGCCGCGAGCCGTCGGGGAGCCGCACGGTCGTGGTATCGCCGGAGCGGTAGCGGTAGTGCGCCTCGGCTCCGGGCGCCAGCGGGTCGATGGGCTCCACGTTGACTTCCACGTTCACCGTGTCGCCCTCCCGCCGGACGACCTGGTCGTCCTCGTCTTCGTCGTCCTGCCCCAGGCTGCCGGCGTTGAACTGAAAGAGGCTCAGCTGCAGCTCGTCGGGATCGAACGCCATCTCCAACGCGTCCGTACCCAGGTTGCCCGGGAGCTGAAGGCCGCGTTCGGTGGCGGGGCTTACCTCGCGGCCGCCCAGCACCTGCACGTTCCCCGTCTGGCCGCGGCGCCACTCGATGCGTGCCGCGATCTCGCCGCCGTACAGCGTGCGGTTGCGGGTGAGGGCTTCCACGCCCACGTGCGCCCGCTGGCGCGCGGTGACGCGGTAGAAGTCGATGGCGCGCTCCACGCGGGCGCGGCGTTCGCGGGCGCCGCGCAGCAGGTCGGCGGCGCCACGGTCGATGTATGCTGTAAGCGTGTCCTGCGGTGTCGCCACGGGGGGCGTGGCGGGCGTGCCCTGGAACAGCGCGGCCAGGGCGGCAACGATGAGCATGGGGGATCTCCGGATGCGGTGAGTTGCGCGCGACCTGCTACGCCACGGGCATCACCAAGGTTTCATCGCGGACGGGTGAAGATGCGGAAGCCGGGCTGTCTCCATGGAAAACGGACGGGTGCCGCGGCACCCGCCCGTCGTGCTTGCACTCCATCCATTCCTTCACGCCGCCAGGGGCGGGCGGTGATCGAACATCTTCTCCGCCCACTCACAGAAGCCGGATGCCTCCGCCAGCAGCCGCTCGGCTTCGGAAATGGTGTAGTAGGTACCCTGGTACGACACGTGGTCCTTCTTTGCGACCACCGTCTTCAGCTGCCGCACGCGCTCGGGCGGGGCCTGGTGCGTCAGCGCGTAGACGAGGGTGTCCGGCGCGCGGCTGTGATCTCCATCCGTCGACTTCACCCCTTTCCACGCGATCGAGAGCGCGTCGTTGTACGCGATGCAGGCGTGCACGGCGACCACGGCGATCGCGTTTCCGTAGCTGTCGGACTCCGTGGCCAGGTCCGCCAGCGTCTGCGCGCTTTGCAGCAGTGCGGCGCCTACCCGCCGGTACCTGTCTGCCTGCGAGCGGTCAACTTCCTTTCTGTTTCCCCGCGTCACCATGAAGTAGCGCCTCCAGTCGCTTGCCCGTAATCCGCCGGTTGTCCCGGAGCAGCTCCGGGACGAGCGCGTCACCCTCCTGGTGCATTTTTCTGAGCTTCGGCAGGTCGAGCACCAGGGCGGAGAGCCGCAGCCCGTGGCGACTGTACAGCGGGTCGGCCGATTCCGCCAGAGTTCCGTGCACGGCGTCCACATGGGCGGGGGCCGACACTACGGTGACCACGTCGAAATCGCTCCCCGCCCGGTCCTTTCCCCGCGCCGCGCTGCCGAAGAGGTACATCCCCTCCACCGCCTTGCCGTGTCTCTTTACCGCTCGCTCCAGATCCCGGAACACGTCGCCCACGCGCGCCGCCTCCGCCTGGAGAAGCTGCCCCAGCGCCCCCTGCACCAGCAGGTTCTCGCGGTTGAGCGTATAGAGATGCTGGCTGCGCGTGCCGTCGCGCCGGACCACGCCCAGCGTGACGAGCTCACGGAGCGCGCGTTGCGCCGGCTGCACGGCGATGCCTGCCGCCGCAGCAGCCTCGCGCCCGGAGACGGGCGAACGCGTGGCGTGCAATGCGCGCAGCAGCCGGAGCTTGCTGCGCGACGAAAGGATCAGGTCCAGCGGAGTGAAGAAGAATCCCATGGGGTGGTGCCTGATACGCCATGCGACTTCGTTCAACGTCACCTGACTTTAAAATGAGTCAGGTGACCTAGGAGAAAGTCACATGACTTAGTTCAAAGTCATGTGCCCAAATATAACTCCCCTGCCCGTAATCACAAGAGAAACCTACCGATACCCCGCCGCCTGCAGGTTGAAGAGCTCGGCGTAGCGGCCCTCGAGGGCGAGCAGCTCGTCGTGCGTTCCCTCTTCCAGCACGCGGCCGTGCTCCAGCACCAGGATGCGGTCCGCCATCCGCACGGTGCTGAACCGGTGTGAGATGAGGATCGCCATCTTCCCTTCCGTGAGCTCCGCGAAGCGGCGAAATACGCCGTACTCCGCGCGGGCGTCCAGGGCCGCGGTCGGCTCGTCCAGGATCAGCAGCTGCGCGTCGCGCATGTAGGCGCGGCCCAGCGCCACCTTCTGCCATTGCCCGCCGGACAGGTCCACCCCGCCGTCAAAGCGCCGCCCCAGCATCTGCCGGTACCGCTCGGGCAGCGTTTGCACCACCTCCGACGCAAGGGACCGTTCCGCCGCGCCCACCACCCGCGGGCGCGCCGCATCCGCGTCGCGCGCCAGCTCCGCGATGCGGCCCACGGCGATGTTCTCCTCCGCCGTCATGTCGTAGCGCACGAAGTCCTGGAAGATGACGCCCACCTGGTCGTGCAGCTCCGCCGGGTCGTACGCGGAGAGCGGATGGCCGTCCAGCAGGATGGCGCCCCGCGTGGGCTCGTACAGGCGCGTCAGCAGCTTGGTGAGCGTCGTCTTTCCCGCGCCGTTCTCGCCCACCAGCGCAATGCGCTCGCCGGGGTGGATGCGGAACGAGATTCCGCGCAGCACCCACGACGGGTGGTCGTCCGGGGCGACCGACGCCGCCGGCGCGCCCTCCACCGCGTCGGGGTAGCGGAACCACACGTCGCGGAACTCGACGCCTTCGCGGATCGGCTGGGGAAACGGCAGCGGCTTCTCCGGCCGCGCGATGGAGGGGCGCATGGAGAAGAAGACGAACAGGTCGTCCAGGTACAGCGCCTGCTCGTACAGCTCCGTCGTGGAGAGCAGCATCCGCTGGATCAGGTCCCGCGAGCGCGAGAACGTCCCCGACAGCAGCGTCAGGTCGCCCAGCGTCAGCCGGCCGAGCACGGTGCGGTAGACGATGGTCGCGTACGCGGCGTAGTAGCCCAGCGTGGAGAGGAGCGAGAGGCCCGTGCTCACCAGGTTGCGGCGGATGGCCAGCCGCCGGTTGGCCGCATAGAAGCCGTCCGCCAGGGCGCGGTACTGGCCGATCAGGTACGGCGACAGGCCGAAGAGCTTCACCTCCTTCGCCGTCTTTTCCGACGCGGCGATCAGGCGGTAGTAGTCCAGCTTGCGCCGCTCCGGCGTCCACTGGTACAGCAGCGAGTATCCCAGCGCCGCGAAGTGCGTCTCTCCCAGGAACGACGGCAGCACGGTGATGACCAGCAGCGCGAAGAGCATGGGAGAGAACGCCAGCAGCGTCCCTACCAGCGTGAGCAGCGTGATGGCGTCCTGCGCCAGCCCGAACAGCTGCGACAGCAGGGCGATGCGTCCCACCGTCTGCCGGCGGGCGCGCTCCAGGCGGTCGTAGAAGGCCGGGTCCTCGAAGTGCTGCAGGTCCAGCTCCGCCGCGTGCTCCATCAGGCGGATGCTCATTCGGTTGCTGAACAGGTCGCCCAGCAGGCTCTCCAGCAGCGTCCCCGTGCGCGCCGCCACCTCGCCGATCGCCACGATGCCGAACTCCAGCCCCACGAGCGTGGTAATGCGCGGCCAGTCGGGCGTGCCGGTGCGCGTGGCCTCCACCACCGCGTCCACGATCAGCTTGCCGATCCACAGCGTGGCGATGGGGATGAACGCCCGCAGCAGCCGCAGCAGCGCGATCCCCGTCACGTAGCCGCGGTGCGTCTGCCACACCATGCGCAGGAACGGCGGCAGGTTGCGCATCGCCCGCCACCGCTCCGCCCACGTGGGCGAGTCGGGCGGCGGCCGGCGCGAGCGGCGGGCGGGGGCGTGCGCGGGTTCGGCCATGCGCGGAAGTTAGGAGGGGACGGGGGACAGGGAACAGGGGTGATGGAGTGTGAGATGGCGGCGTCACAGGCCGGGGTGATTTCCGGGGGTTGTGACGCCGTCTTACGGCTGGCAGGAGATGGTGCGGATGGCGTGGGCGGTGCGCATGGCGCGCGCGTGGGGCGGCGGTAGGCGAATTCCGCAGGGGTCGTCCGAAATTTCCCCACAGACGCGGGACGGGGGGCGGCGTAGATTACCCGCGCCGCATACCGTGCTTTTTCCCTTGTGCGGGGCTGGCGGCGGGTGGCGGGGCCGCGTATTATGCCCGCCGGCCGGGCCGCCCCCCTGGCCGGGGCCTGCGCACGCGCGCTTCCGCGGCCCGCGGAACACCTGGAAAGAACGCCGAACACCCACAGCCGATGAAGTCAGTTTCCGCACCCGCCGGGTACCGCACCGCCCGCCCGGGCGCCGCTCCCGGGGCGCGGCCGCTGCTGGCCGCCGGGCTCCTGCTCCCCCTGCTGGCGGCCTGCGGCGAGGATCACGTCCGCCGCTACCCGCAGACCACCTTCGCCCCCACCACGGAGATGGGGGAGATCCAGATCGGCCTGTTCAACCTCACCATGTGGCTGGGGGTTGCCGTCGGTCTGCTGACGTTCGCGGGGCTGGGGTACATCCTGTGGAAGTTCCGCTACCGCCCCGGCGCCCCCGAGCCCCGCCAGGTGCACGGCAACACCACCCTCGAGGTGACGTGGACGCTGATCCCCGCGCTCATCGTGGCCGTGATCGCCGTCTTTACCGTGCAGGCCATCTTCGCCACCCAGCCCGAGCGCCCCGCCAACGCGCTGGACGTGCGGGTAATCGGCAAGCAGTGGTGGTGGGAGTTCCAGTACCCCGTCAACGGCGGGCGCGACACGGTCGTCACCGCCAACGAGATCCACGTTCCCGTGGGCCAGCCGGTGCATCTGCTGCTGGAAACGGACAACGTGCTGCACTCGTTCTGGGTGCCGCAGATGGGGGGCAAGCGCGACCTGATCACCAACCGCGTCAACAGCCTCATCTTCACGCCGCGCGAGCCGGGCGTGTACCTGGGCCAGTGCGCCGAGTTCTGCGGCGACAGCCACGCGCTGATGAAGATGCGCCTGATCGCGCACACCCCGCAGGGCTTTCAGGAGTGGCTGAACAACGAGGCCCGCCCCGCGCTGGAGCCCACGGACAGCACCTCGGCCGTGGCGCTGGGCAAGAAGCTGGTCACGCAGGGCGCCTGCGCCGGCTGCCACGTGATCAACGGCACCCCCATGGTGGGGCGCACGGGACCCAACCTGACGCACTTCGGCCGCCGGCGCACACTGGCGGCGGGGATCGTGGAGAACAACGCCGCCAACCTGACCGCGTGGATCCGCAACGCCCCGGCCATGAAGCCCGGCTCGCTGATGCCGCAGCTGGGGGGCGACATCCCCAACGGGCTCACGGAAGAGCAGATCTCGTACATCGTGGCGTACCTGCAGTCGCTGCAGTAGGCGCGCAGGCCTGGACATAGAATACGGCGACGGCCGGCCCCGGGAGCCACCCCGGACGCGGCCTTTCGTGATCAGGCGCCCGCCCGCGACGGGGGCGCCCCGAACCCGATGGAGCAGGAATGGCATCGACAGCAACGGTGGCCGCCCCCCACCCGTCTCACACCGCCGCGCACGCCGAGCCCACCGGCCTGTGGAGCTGGATCACCACGGTCGACCACAAGCGCATCGGCATCATGTACGGCGTTACGGCGTTCATCTTCTTCCTGGTGGGCGGCGTGGAAGCGCTGCTCATCCGGATCCAGCTCGCCGTACCCAACAACGACTTCGTCAGCGCCGACTTCTTCAACCAGCTGTTCACGGTGCACGCGCTGACGATGATCTTCGCCGCGCTCATGCCCCTGACGGCGGCGTTCTTCAACTACATCATGCCGCTGCAGATCGGCGCGCGCGACGTGGCGTTCCCGCGGCTCAACGCGCTGTCGTACTGGGTGTACCTGTTCGGCGTGATCTTCTTCAACTTCGGCATCTTCATGGGGCTCGTGCCGGGGTGGGAGTCGCAGGGGCCCAACTCGGGGTGGTTCGCCTACGCGCCCATCACCACGCGCGAGTTCTCGCCCGATCTGAACATGGACTTCTACGTCCTGGGCCTGCAGATCCTGGGATTCTCGTCCATTCTGGCGTCGCTCAACTTCATCGTCACCATCATCAACATGCGCGCGCCGGGAATGCGGCTCATGCGCATGCCCATCTTTACCTGGATGACCCTGATCACGGCCATCCTGATCGTGACGGCCATGGCGGTGTTCACCATCGCCGTGACGGAGCTGATGTTCGACCGCCTGTTCGGCACCAACTTCTACAACATCCGCCAGGGCGCCGACCCGCTGCTGTGGCAGCACCTGTTCTGGATGTTTGGCCACCCCGAGGTGTACATCCTCATCCTTCCCATCATGGGAATGGTGTCGGAGACGCTCCCCACGTTCAGCCGCAAGCCGCTCTTCGGGTACAACGTGATGGTGTTCAGCGGCGTGCTCATCGGCTGGCTGGGATGGGGCGTGTGGAGCCACCACATGTTCGCCACGGGGATGGGGCCCATCGCCGACAGCTTCTTCGCGCTGTCCACGATGCTCATCGGCATTCCCACGGGCATCAAGGTGTTCAACTGGCTGGGCACCATGTGGGGCGGCAGCCTGCGCTTCACCACGTCGATGCTGTTCTCCATCGCGTTCATCGCGATGTTCACCATCGGCGGCATCAGCGGCGTGATGCACGCGGCCGCGCCCAGCGACCTGCAGCAGACGGACACCTACTTCGTGGTGGCGCACCTGCACTACGTGTTCTTCGGCGGCACGGTGCTGGGGCTGTGGGCGGGGATGTACTACTGGTACCCCAAGATCACGGGGCGCCTGATGAACGAGCCCATGGGCAAGGCCCACTTCTGGCTCACGCTCATCGGCATGAACCTCACCTTCTTCCCCATGCACTTCCTGGGGATGCTGGGGATGCCGCGCCGCATTTTCACCTACGCCGACAACATGGGCTTCAACGAGATGAACATGGTCATCTCGGCGGGCTCGTTCATCATCGCGCTGGGCACGCTGATCTTCGCCGTCAACCTGGTGTGGTCGTGGAAGCGTGGCCGGGTGGCGGGCCCCAACCCGTGGGGCGCGGCCACCCTGGAGTGGGCCATGTCCTCGCCGCCGCCGGTGTACAACTTCGCCACCATCCCGGTGGTGCACTCGCGCATGCCCCTGTGGGAGGGCGACCCCGCCAGGTCCAGCGGCATTCCGCACGGCCGGGTGGAGGAGGAGACGGAAGAGGTGACCATCCTGGGCCAGAAGGTGGCCGAGATGCGCGACCCGGAGAACGACGTGAACCGCATGTCGGCGCACGACCTGGGCATTCACCTGCCCCCGCCGTCGTACTGGCCCGTCATCACGGCTGCGGCGATCTCGATCATCTTCATCGGCCTGATCTTCCGCAACGTGGAGGGGTGGGCGCACAACCTGTGGTACGTGACCATCCTGGGCGTGGTGGCCCTGGTGTTCTCGATCTACGCCTGGGCGTTCGAGCCGGGGCACAGCCACTAAGAAGAGGAGTGCCCGGTGCCCGGTGCCCATGAACGGCACTCGCACCGGGCACGGGACACTCGGCACTGGGCACTAGGGACTAGGAACTTCTTTCCACATGGATCACGCTCACGCGCTCGACACGCACGCGGCACACGCGGCCCACATCGACACCAGCACGGGGCTGGACAGCCGCAAGATGGCGTTCTGGGGCTTCATCGGCTCGGAGTGCCTGCTCTTCGGCTCCCTGATCGCCACCTACATGGCGTACAAGGGGCGCAGCATTGGCGGGCCCCGGCCGCACGAAGGGGGCTGGACCAACGCCGCGGGCGAGGTGATGCAGCACGGGGTGTTCAACATCCCGCTCACCACCTTCAGCACCTTCATCCTGCTGATGAGCTCGGTGGCGATGGTGCTGGCGCTCAACTACACGCAGCGCGGCGACCGCCGCAACAGCGCGCTCTGGCTGTTCCTCACGGCGTTCGGGGGCTCCATCTTCCTGGGGTGCCAGGTGTACGAGTTCACGTACTTCGTGGTGCACGACGGGATGACGCTCAAGAGCAACCTGTTCAGCAGCAGCTTCTTCCTGCTCACGGGCTTTCACGGCGCGCACGTGACGGTGGGCGTGCTCTATCTGCTCACCCTTTCGGTGATGGCGTGGAAGGGCAAGATCGGTCCGGAGAAGTCGCTGAACGTGGAGATCGCGGGCCTCTACTGGCACTTCGTGGACGTGATCTGGATCATCATCTTTCCCCTGGTCTACCTCATCCGGTGAACGGCGACATGACGAGCGAACTGCGCGAGGTAGCGCACAACCAGCACACCCACCCCACCAACAAGTTCTACCTGGGCGTGGGCGTGGCGCTGATCGGGCTGACGGTGCTGGAGGTGTTCGGCTATCTGGGTGAGACCAACGGAACGCTGGGGCCGGGGATGGCCACGGCCATCATCCTGTTCCTGTCGGCGCTCAAGTTCCTTCTGGTGGTTGCGCTGTACATGCACCTGAAGTTCGACCACAAGCTGTTCACGGGGATCTTCGTCTTTCCCGCGCTGCTGGGAACGCTGGTGATCGGCTCGATGATCCTGCTCTTCGGCCCGCTGCACGGCACCTCGACCAAGCCGATCGCGGCGACGGCGTCGCAGGTGGCCCCCGCGGCGCCCGCGCCGGCGGCGAACCCCACCGCGGCCACCCCGGCCCCGGGGCACTGACGCACCACGGCAGTCCAGGCAGGTCCTGATGTTCATCGCGGTTCTGGGCCTCGCGCTGCACGGCGAGGCCTTCTCGTGGTCCGAGTGGCGGGTCTATCCCAGCTTCATGGCGGGGTGGCTGCTGCTTTCGGGCGCGTACTTTCTGGTGATCGGCCCCCTGCGCCACCGTTTTGCCGGCTCGCGTCCCGTGCCGGCGAAGAAGGTGGCGTCGTTCGTCGTGGCGATGGGGCTGATGTTCGTGGCGCTGCAGGGGCCGCTGCACGAGTTGAGCGACTACTTTCTGTTCAGCGCGCACATGGTGCAGCACCTGGTGCTCATCCTCATCATGCCCCCGTTCCTGCTGTACGCCACGCCGGACTGGGCGCTGCGTCCGCTGGTGCGGCGTCCGTTGATCGGGAAGATCGCGCGCGCGCTCACGCTGCCGCTGGTGGCGTTCGCGCTGAACAACGTGATCTTTCTGGCGTGGCACTTTCCGGGTCCGTACGACCTGATGATGCGCGACCACGGGGTGCACGTGACCATGCACCTGATGATCATGGTGACGGGCACCATCATGTGGTGGCCGGTGATGAGCCCGCTGCCGGAGCTGCCGCGCATCGCGCCGGTGCTCCAGATGGTGTACCTGTTCCTCGTGGGGATCCCGATGATGATCTCCGCGGCGCTCATCACCTTTTCCGACGACGCGCTGTACTCCTGGTACGTGGAGGCGCCGCGCATCATCGCCGGGCTGTCGCCGGTGGAGGACCAGCGGCTGGGCGGGGTGATCATGTGGGTGCCGGGCGGGCTGACGCTGTGGCTGGCCATCACCGCCGTCTACTTCCGCTGGACACAGAAGGAGCGCCGCGAGGACGAAACGGTTACGCTGCACTCGCCCCGCGTGAACCGCGCCGGCCTGGTGGTGCCGCCCCCGTTTCCGCAGGGCTGACCCCGAGCCGTTGAACCGTCGGGAGATGACGCCCCCGGACGAGCGCCGTCCGGGGGCGTTCTGCCTGTCATGGAGGAAAGCCAATGAGCGATCCTCTCGTTGGTTCTCCCGCTCAGCCGGCCGGCGTGGCGGCGGCGGAGCGCTCGAGCGCCGGATCCCAGCCGGCGAGAGTGGCGCCGGCGGTGTAGCTCGTCTGCAGGAACTCCATCAGTGCGGCGTCGGGGTCGGGGGCGGTGCGCACGGCGTCATAGGGGAGCAGCCATTCGCCCATGTCCGTGGCGTAGTACGCGCCACCGGGACCGACCTGCGCGGTCCTGTATCCCTCCGGCTCGGGATAGAAGTAGGCGTAGAACGCAGGCTGCGGGAACATCTCGCTTCCCGGCCAGAAGCCGGCGCTGCCCACCTCGTGCGAGTACGCCTCGCGGGTAACGGTGTCGGGGAGGCCGGGGGCGCCGGGGTGCGGCGGGGCCAGCCGCCCGCTGAAGCGCGTGACCGCCAGGTCCACCGCCCCCCAGAACAGGTGCACCGGGCTGCACTTGCCCACCCACCGCGAGCGGAACTCGCGCATCACCCGGTCCGCCTGCGCCAGCACGCGCCAGAACCGGTGTGCCGCGTCCGCGTCGTACGAGGCGTGGGTGGTGTCCTGGTCAAACGGGATGGGATCGGGCACCTCCTGCGGGAGCGTGTTGAAGCGCACGCCGATCCCCAGCTCTCCCAGCATCTCCATCAGCTCCGCGTAGAAGCTGGCGACGCTGCGCGGGCGCAGCTCCATCGTGCGCAGCTCGCCTTCGCTGGTGCGCGCGACCAGGCGATGGTCGATGAAGTCGAAGTCGATCTCGACGGTCCGCACGCCGTAGGGGATGGCCGTGGTCGTGAGGCCGCGCGCGCAGACGTACAGCGGCACGTGCCACCAGTGGTTGATCGGGGGCGTGAGCGTCATCCGCACCTTGCCCACGATCTGCGTCCACATGTGAAGCGTCTGCAGCGTGGCCTTCCACTCCTCGTAGGGGAGCGCCGGCCACACCTCTGCGCGGGGGAGAACGACGGTCTGCGGCACCGGGACCTCCAGGCGGGACAAGGAGTGGGAAAGCCGCGCGGCCGAGGATGGCCGCGCGGCGTGCTTCATCGAACCGTTTTCGCGAACCGGACCCTGCGCTCAGCCCGCGGGCGGCGTCCGCTCCCACTCCGGCAGCGGCGAGCAGGCCAGCGCGGGCGTGGACGGGCCGGCGTTCTGGCCCTTGACCAGCAGCGCGTTCTCGCCGTTCAGCAGCGTGGCCACGGGGAGCGGCAGCGTGTCCGTGAGCGCCGCGATGTTCCCCGCGCCCACGGGGATCGGTCCGACGGGCGCAATCTCCCGTCCCGGCCCCTCGCAGGTGCCCCGCACGATCGAGCCCTGCAGCCGCTGGTTCCCCTCGGTGATGCCGGTGACGTTCAGCGAGACTTCGGTCTGCTCGCCCAGGCCGCGGATGTTCACGGAGCCGGTCACGCCGGAGTTGTTGACCGGCGACAGGCGCCCGGCGGCCATGGTCTGCTCGGGGCGGGGGACGTTCTCCACGTCGGGCGCGGCCGCCTCGCCCGGGCCGGGCGTCTGCGCGCCGGTGGCGGTGCCGGACTCGCCCACCTCCGCCGTCTGGTTCCCCGGGTCCGGGTTCTCGCCGCCGCTGTCCCCGCACGCCGCGGCACCCAGGCAGAGCAGGGCAGCCGCCGCGGCCCTCGTGATCGTCCTCATCCTCCCGCCTCCCTCCGTCTGATCCGTCCTCGGTTCGGAGCGCGGCGGCGGGGCAAGGAGCGCGCCAACGACGGCGGTACCAAGGCACGGGGTACGAGGGTGCGAAAGTGCGGTTATGCGCTGAACATCCGCCGCGCCTCCTCCAGCTGCTCGGGCTTGCCGATGTCGATCCACGCGTAGCCGTCCACCCGGAAGGGGAGGATGCGCTCGCCCGCGGCGGCCAGGCGCAGGTACGGATCGAGGATGGAGAACGCGCCGCGCTCCGTCATCAGCCCGAAGATGCGCGGGGAGAGGACGTGGATGCCGGCGAACGGGATCGCGCGCACCTCGCCCACGGGCTCGCGCACGCGCAGGTCCAGCCCCTTTGTCTCGTCCGTGCGTCCGAGGAGGCCGGCATCGTCGAACAGCAGCTTGCGCGTGGTCGGGCGGTCGAGGACGGCCACGGTGGCGAGCGGATCGCCGGCGGCGCGGTGGGCGGCGTACATCTCCTCCAGCGGAACGTCGCTCAGGATGTCGGCGTTGTGGAGAAAGAAGGGCGCGTCCTTGCGAAAGTGCGCCTCCGCCCCCAGCAGCGCGCCGCCCGTCTCCAGCGGCCCCGGGCTCTCGCGCGAGAAGACGGCTTCCACGCCAAAGCCGTCCCGCGACCGCACGTAGTCCTCGATCTGCCGCGCCAGGTGGGCCGTGTTGACGATCAGCCGGTCCGCGCCGGCCGCGATCAGCCGCCGCGCCACCCGCTCGATGATCGGCATCCCGCCGACGTCGATGAGCGCCTTGGGCGTGTGGTCCGTCAGCGGGCGCAGGCGCGTGCCCAGCCCGGCCGCCAGGATCATCGCGTCCATCCGCCTACTCCGGCCGCGACGCCGCGCCCGCGGCCGCCCCCGCCGCGGCGACCTCCGCCTGCTCGCGGTTCGCCGGCCACTTGCCCTCCTCGCGGTGCGTCAGAACGACGTTCACGGACGGGTAGTGCTCGTGCAGAAACGCCGCCAGCCGCTCCGCGAAGTACACGGAGCGGTGCTGGCCGCCCGTGCACCCGAAGTGCGTGGACAGGCTGGAAAACCCGCGGGTGAGCCAGACGCCCACGTGGCTTTCCACCAGGCCGCGCACGTGCGTCCAGAACTCCTCCACCTCCGGCTGCTGCTCCAGAAAGTAGACGACGGGCTCGTCGCAGCCGCACAGGCTGGCGTACTCCGCGTAGCGGCCGGGGTTGTGGATGGCGCGGCAGTCGAACACGAAGCCGCCGCCGTGGCCGCCGGAGTCTTCCGGGTACCCGCCCTTGAAACTGAAGCTGCCGATGTGCACCGTCAGCCCGGGAAGCGTTTCCGCCGGCTTCTTGCGCAGGAACGTGGCCCTGCAGATGCGCTCGAACACGGCCTGCAGCTCCGGCAGCTCGATGCTCACGAAGCCCGTCTCCAGGATGCGCTCGATGTTGCGCACCGCCTGCGGCACGCTCTGCAGAAAGCGGGGCTTGCGTTCGTAGAAGCCGCGGTACCCGTACGCCCCCATCGCCTGCATGATGCGCACGAGCACGTAGCCTCGAAAATGCTGGCGGAAGCGCTCCCGATCCACCGGAAGGTGCTTCTCCAGGTGGGTGAGGTAGTGGTCCAGCAGCTCCTCGCGAACGGGCTCCGTCATCCCCACCTTGGGATCGTACAGCAGCGACGCCACGTCGTACTGCAGCGCGCCGCGGCGGCCGCCCTGGTAGTCGATGAACCAGGGTTCGCCGTCGCGCAGCATCACGTTGCGGCTCTGGAAGTCGCGGTACAGGAAGTGGCGCGTGTCCGCACCGAGCAGGAACGTGGCGAAGCGGCGGAAGTCCTTCTCCAGCCGCGCCTCGTTGAACGGGATGTGCGCCAGCTTGAGAAAGTGGTACTTGAAATAGTTCAGGTCCCACAGGATGGACTGCCGGTCGAACGCCGCGCGCGGGTACGCGAGCGAGTAGTCGATCACCCGGCCACCCTCCACCTGGAAGCGCGGCAGCAGCTCCAGGATGCGGCGGTAGACGGGGAGCACGGGGTGCGGGAAGTCGGCGGCCGGGTCTTCGCGGCGCGCCTGGGTGACGGCGTCGAAGAGCGTGGTCTCGCCCAGGTCCTCTTCCAGGTAGATGCCGGCTTTCTCGTCCACGCCGTAGATCTGCGGGACGGGGAGGCCAATGGACCGGAACGCGTCCGTGAACGAGAGAAATGCGCGGTTCTCGTCGGCGTCGGGTCCCACCACGGCCACGGCGGTCTCCATCTGCTCGCCCACCAGCCGGTACATCTGCCGCGCCGAGCCGTCGCCGGCGATCTCCAGGATGCTGACGGGCGGTTGCCCGAAGTGCTGCTTGAACAGCCTGCGAAAGATTTTTTCCACTGCCGTGCCTTGTGCTGCGAGCCAGAACCGCTCCCCGGGCGCAACATAACCTCGCAACCACGGTGCCGTCAGGAGGGGCGCGGGTGGACGGTGTGCACGTGAGGTCGCGCGTGGCGGCGGGAAGTGATGGAGTGAAAAGGGAGAAAGGGTGATCGCGGGCGTGCAAACAGATCGGTGCCGGCGGGTGTACCTCTCAAAGTCCCTTCGACAGGAGGAGATTCGGATGCGGTACGTCCCGACACTTGCGGCGCTGGCATCGCTCGCGTGCACGACGGCGCTCGGCGCGCAGGGGCATGATCACGCGCACGGCGCGGCTGCGGAGGCCTCCCCGACGCCTCTGGATGCGGAGGTCGAACTCGTGCGGCGGGCGACGGAGCGGTACCAGGATATCGGCGTGGCGCGGCGGGAAGGATACCGGCTGTTCGGGATGGAAGGGCCGCTGACGGGCGAGCACTGGTACCTGCCGGACGCCGTCCGCCAGCCGCTGGAGCTGGCGCGGCCCTCCACGCTGCAGTACGCCACGATCGATGGGCGCAAGGTGCTGGTGGGCGTGGCGTACACGTACTACCGGCGGCCGGGCGAGCCGGTGCCGGAGGGTTTCGCGGGCGCGGGCGACGTGTGGCACACGCACGACGTCACGCGCCTGGCGCGCGCGGCGACGGCGGAGCGGCCGCTGCTGCGCGCCATCGTGGACCGGCGCATCCGCCGGGGGCGCGTGGGGGCGGGCGATGGACGTACGCTGCTGACGATGGTGCACGCGTGGGTCTGGTCCGGGAACCCGGATGGCATGTTCGCCGGACAGCATCGAGGCCTGCCGTACCTGCGCGCCCGCCTCCCCGCGTCGTACGCGGTGGGCGCGAGCGAGGCGGCGGCGATGGGCGTCTCGCTGCTGGCGCCGGACGGCTGCGTGGCCGAGGTGCGGCGCACGGACCGCCTCGCCGGCCTCTCCCGCGGCCAGT
Organism: Longimicrobium sp.; assembly: GCA_036259455.1. Lineage (GTDB taxonomy): Bacteria > Gemmatimonadota > Gemmatimonadetes > Longimicrobiales > Longimicrobiaceae > Longimicrobium. The sequence goes on from DATABT010000394.1 coordinate 22,241, forward strand.
CGCGCGACCTGCGCCGCGCGTGCGACCAGCGGGCGGAGACCGTCCGCGCGTCATTCACCGCATCCGCAGCCACGCTCAACGCGGCCGCCGAACGCGCGTGGACGTCGTATGTCGCGGAGCGTGACCGCATCCTGCGCCCCGAGCAGGCCGCTCGCATGCGCCGCGTGATGGACGCGGCGGTGGAGCCGGGGCACGCGCACTGAGACCAGATCCGCGAAAATCGGTTTCACACGGAGCAACAGAGCAACCGAGATGAAGGCCTTTCTCTGTCCCTGTGTTGCTCTGTGTGCCATTTCTTCCGCCGGGACGGGTATGACGGGCTGACGCAGGAGACGGGCGGATGATCACCTGTCGCGGAACTCGCGAGGTTGGGCCGCCCCTCGGTTCTGCCGGCAAGGTCCTTCGGCTGGCGCCACCGGCTTTTCGTCAGCCCGTGCTCGACGCGGCGCCTCCCTGAATCGAGAGGGATCCGGGCGAGGTCCGCCGGGCGGGGCGCGGCACCAGGTGGGTAGATTTCCCGGTCGGCGCTACGGGTTTCTGCACCCGCGGCGATCACACGGGCGCCTCCTTCGAAATGACGGGCGCGGCGCGAGCGGCATTTCATCGGACAGTGTGCGCGTAGCGCCGAATGACTCGGGACGGCCTGGCGTGACGTGTGGGCGAATACGAACGGCGGCCCCGGTGCGAGGCCGCCGTCGTGTTCTGTCCGCCTGAACGGCCGGTTCATGCCGGCCGCCGCGCCGCTGCCGCAACACCGCGGCCCGAGCCGTTGAAGCCCCGCGCGGTTTGCGGGGCCTTCCGCTTTCGTTGCGGGGGCTTCAGCCGCTCAGGCGCGGCCGCCGCTCACCGCGACCTGGCCGTACCACCCGCGGGCGCCCCGGCCGGGGCCGCACCGCCGGG
>DATABT010000395.1:0-1704 GCA_036259455.1 Longimicrobium sp.
CAGCCCCACGCCGTACGCCTCCGGGTTGACGCGGGCGGAGTATCCCTGGATCACCCCGCGCTCCTCCAGCTTGCGAATGCGCTCCAGGATGGCGGACGGCGCCATCCCCACCTGCCGCGCGATCTCCGCGTTCGGCGTTCGCGCGTTCTGCTGAAGGATCTCCACGATCCTGACATCCATTTCGTCGATCATTCTTGCGTTCTCCTTTCGCACCGACGATAATTCGGCGACGGGCTGGCGTCAACACCTGCCGTTCGGCAGATTGTGCGCCGCGGTGAACATCCATCGGGCGCTGCAACGGATGGGAGAAGCACCTTCGCTGGATCGGCCCAGCTGCCGAACGACTGCCCCTCTTCGCCCGGGCGTTCGTCGTGGCGCGGGGCCGGGGAGGGCGCCGTTGCTGCGCCGTCGGAGGGACACGTATCTTGCCGCCCCTCTGAACGCCGCGAAATCAGCCGCGGCCGGGCCGGGAGCGGACCACCAACCACACGCGTACGGACCGATGAAAGACGGAAACAACACGGCCGGGCTGGGGCTGGGCACCATCGCCATTCACGCGGGCCAGCATCCGGACCCCACCACCGGCGCCATCATGACGCCGGTGTACCAGACGTCCACCTACGTGCAGCCGGAGCTGGGACGGCACCTGGGATACGAGTACGCCCGCACCCACAACCCCACGCGCGAGGCGTACGAGCGCAACGTGGCCGCGCTGGAGAACGGCGCGCACGGGATCGCCTTCGCCTCGGGGCTGGCGGCCACCGACACCATGATCAAGCTGCTGAGCGCGGGCGACCACGTGGTCTGCGGCGAGGGCGTGTACGGCGGCACCTACCGGCTGTTCAAGCAGGTCATCGAGCGGATGGGAATCGAGTTCAGCTTCGTGGACAGCAGCAGCCTGGACGAAATCCGCGCGGCCGTGAAGCCGAACACGAAGCTCATCCACGTGGAGACGCCCACCAACCCGATGATGCGGCTGACGGACATCCCCGCCGCCGCGGAGATCGCCCACGGGGCGGGTGCGTGGCTCAGCGTGGACAACACCTTTTCGTCGCCGTACAACCAGCGGCCGCTGGAGATGGGCGCCGACCTGGTGCTGCACTCGGCCACCAAGTACATCAACGGCCACAGCGACATGGTGGGCGGCATCATCGTCGTGCGCGACGGCGAGTTGCACGAGCGGCTGCGGTTCCTGCAGAACGCGGCCGGCGGCGTGCCGGGCCCGTGGGACTGCTGGCTGGCCATGCGCAGCACCAAGACGCTGCACCTGCGCATGAAGGCGCACAACGCCAACGGCCAGCAGATCGCCGAGTTCCTGGACGCACACCCGGGGGTGCAGAACACCTACTACCCCGGTCTGCCCTCGCACCCGCAGCACGAGCTGGCGAAGCGGCAGATGAAGGGCTTCACGGGAATGATCAGCATCGAGATGGGCTCCCTGGAGAAGGCCGCCGCGTTCGTGAACCAGGTGCGCATCTTTGCGCTGGCGGAGTCGCTGGGCGGCGTGGAGAGCCTGATCGGCCACCCGGCGATGATGACGCACGCCTCCATCCCCCGCGAGCGCCGCTACGCCATGGGCCTGACGGACGGCCTGGTCCGCCTCTCCTGCGGGGTGGAAGACGTCGAGGACCTGATCGCCGACCTGGAGCAGGCCCTCTCGCACGTCTGACCGCGCGCCGATCCGGATACGCAAAGCCGCTCCGG
>DATABT010000396.1:0-8204 GCA_036259455.1 Longimicrobium sp.
CCCCGGGGGAGGGGTCGGCCAGGGGCGGGGTGCGGAGCGCTGGGGGCGGGTGTGATGCCTGGGCAACCGCCCCCTCCCCGGCCCTCCCCCGCAAACTGCGCGGGGGAGGGAGAACGGCACCCGAGCTTTTTCGCCGCGCAGTCGAAGTCCCCTCTCCGCAAGGAACGAGCGAGGAGGGGTCGGGGGCGGCCCCCCCGGACGCAGTTCATTGCCTGTCGTAGCGAGATGAGGTTCCAACCTCCCCCAGGTTTTTTGGGGGAGGTCGCGAGGTGACGAGCGGGAGGGGGCGCTTCTCGGGCGCCGCCGCAGTACACTTGAACCGCCGTTCACGAATCTCCGTTTGCTAACCGCTGTTCACGACCGTCACAATCCCCACGCAGACGATCCCCGCCCATGTCCACCGTCACCGACCCGCCGCCCGACGGGGCGCTGAGCAACGACGACCTGGCGCCCACGGCGCAGGACAAGCGCACCTGGAACCTGTGGCACATCGCGTCGCTGTGGGTGGGGATGAGCGTCTGCATCCCCAGCTACATGCTGGCCGCGGGGATGATCCAGGCGGGGCTCAGCTGGCGGATGGCGCTGCTGGCCGTGCTGCTGGGCAACGCCATCGTCTGGGTGCCGCTCGTCATCAACGCCCACGCCGGCACGCGCTACGGCATCCCCTTCCCCGTCTACGCGCGGGCCTCGTTCGGCACGCGGGGGGCGCACATCCCCGCGGTGCTGCGCGCCATCGTGGCCTGCGGGTGGTTCGGAATCCAGACGTGGGTGGGCGGCATGGCCATCGACGTCATCCTCAGCACGCTGTGGCCCGGCTGGGCGCGCATCGGTGGCGGGGCGGCGTTCATGGGCATCCGCTTCACCTCTACCTGGCGTTCCTCCTCTTCTGGACGCTGAACCTGTGGTTCGTCTGGAAGGGAACGGAGGGGATCAAGTGGCTGGAGACGCTCGCCGCGCCGCTGCTGCTCGCCGCCGGGCTGGCGCTGCTGTGGTGGGGCGTGGACGCGTCCGGCGGATGGGGGCGGATGCTGGGCGGCGCGGAGCGGCTCTCGGCGAATCCCGGCGGCACCGGCCCCGGCACCAACTTCGCGCTGGGCCTCTTTCTCCCCTGGGTGACGGCGATGGTGGGGTACTGGGCCACGCTCTCGCTCAACATCAGCGACTTTACCCGCTACGCCCGCAGCCAGCGCGACCAGCGGGTGGGCCAGGCGCTGGGGCTGCTGACCACGATGCCGCTCTTCGCCTTCATCGGAATCGCCGTCACCAGCGCGACCGTGCTCGTGTACGGCGAGGCCATCTGGAATCCCGTGGAGCTGGTCGCCCGGCTCACGCGCGAGAACGGGAGCGCGTGGCTGGGGCTGCTGTCGATGATCGTGATCGCCATCGCCACGCTGACCACCAACATCGCCGCGAACATCGTCTCCCCCGCGTTCACGCTGAGCAACCTGGCGCCGCGCCGCATCAGCTTCCGCACCGGCGGAGTGATCGCGGCCGTCATCGGGCTGCTGATCTTTCCGTGGAAGCTGCTGGACCTGTACCAGGGATGGCTGCTCACCTACGGCGGCCTGCTGGGCGCCGTGGGCGGCGTGATCCTGGCCGACTACACGCTGGTGCGCCGCGGCCGCCTGGACGTGCGCGGGCTGTACGACGAGCACGGCCCCTACCGCTACTCGAATGGCGTCAATCCTCGCGCGATTCTTGCGCTCGCGGCGGGCGTTCTGGTTGCGGTCGCGGGGTTGATCGTCCCGGGCCTGAAGTTCCTGTTCGACGGCGCGTGGTTCAGTGCCACGCTCGTCTCCTTCTTCACGTACTACGCGCTGATGCGGCCCGCCACCGCGGCCGACGCGCGGCTCACCCCCGTCCTTTCGGAGACCCGGTAGGCACGATCCGGCCTGCACGTACCATCAACCCAGAACCCGAGCGAGATGCCTCTACTCTCCCTTTGGAGTTCGAACGCACAGGCAGTTACGGAGCTTAACATCGAGCAGGTTGTTGCAACCGCTGGCGATGGCAAGCTTCGGGACGATAGCGTCTGCTCCACGGAATTGCGCGAATATCTTTCTCAAGTGCGTAGCGAGAAGTTGGCCGAGTACGTCATCTACTGCTTGGCCAACGCTTTCCCGAAGAACGGCCTTGTGCTTCAGGACATCGTGAACGAACTGGGTCGGCGACTAGACTACTCGGTCGAGAACGGAAGGTACCAAGGCACATCAACAGCCGTCGGCGCGGATGGCATCTGGCATGGTCCGGACGGGCAGGACGTTGTCGTCGAAGTCAAGACAACAGACGCATACAGGATCTCGCTCGATACAATCGCGGGCTACCGCAGAAGGCTCCAGGAGAGCAATCGCGTCACTTCAGCGACATCGATCCTGATCGTTGTTGGGCGCGAAGATACAGGGGAACTGGAGGCACAGGTACGGGGCTCGCGACACGCGTGGGATATGCGTCTGATCAGTGTAGACGCGCTGTTGAGTCTGGTTCGACTGAAGGAGAGCACGGAGAGTGGAGTCACCGGTGCGAAGATCCGCAGCATCCTCTCCCCGATGGAGTATACGCGGCTGGATCCACTCATCGACGTGATGTTCACAGCCGCGAAGGATGTCGAAGCCACCGCGGAAAGCGAGATTCTGGCGTCGCCAGTCACCGAAGACGCGTCTCAGGATTCGGACACTGGCTGGACCGAAGCGCATCTCCTCAATGCGAAACGGGATCAGATACTTGCGGCGGTCGCTGGACGATATGGCCGGAAGCTCGTGAAGCGCAGCCGCGCCCTCTACTGGGATGCGAGCCACGTCTACCGTGCCGCTTGCACAATCTCCAAGCGCTACACAAAGCGCGGGCAGCCGCCTTATTGGTATGCGTATCACCCTGCCTGGGACGAATTTCTGGATGCGGGTGAGGTAAGCAGTCTTGTTCTCGGATGCATGGATCTGAATGTCGCCTTCGTTCTACCGCTGGAGGAGCTTCGCCAGTATCTGGACGAACTGAATACGTCCGTCCGCCCGGACGGGAGACATTACTGGCACGTAAAGATCCTGGAGCCCAAACCGGGTCGGTATGCTCTGCAACTTCCGAGATCGGGAAAACAGCTGTCGCTGGAAGCGTTCGCCCTGACGTACTGATGCACATCACCCCCACTTTCGGAGCACGGATGAAGATCTACGACCTGTCGCAGCCCCTGAACGAGCAGGCGCCCTTCTGGCCGTACTACCCGCCCTTCGAGGTGAAGTACATCAAGCGCAAGGCCGAGCACGGGGTGAACGCGCAGTACATCCAGACGTCCAACCACATGGGCACGCACCTGGACGCGCCGCGGCACTTCGTGACGAAGGGGATGACCATCGACCAGATTCCCATGGAGTGGCTGTGCGGGCCGGGCGTGGTGGTGGACCTGACGGACGAGATGGACGAGTTGGCCGTCTACACGCCGAAGATGATCGAGGACCGGGTGGAGGTGAAGAAGGGCGACATCCTGATCCTGCACACCGGCTGGCACCGCTACGCGCAGTGGGGCGACGAGGCGGACGAGGAGAAGTACATCCACATGCACCCCGGCGCGCACCCCGACATGGTGCCGTGGCTGCTGGAGAAGGAGATCCACATCTGGGGCGTGGACGTGGTGTCGACCGACCACCCGATGGACCTGCCCATCGGCCGCTTTCTGGGCAAGGGGATGCACGGCCACTGCGACCGCGTGCGGGCGAAGGCGGAAGCGAAGTTCGGCGGGCCGGAGGGCGTGGCGAAGCTGTTCCCGGACGAGGATTACCAGCTCACGCACAACAAGCTGTTCGGCCACAACTGCATGCACATCGAGAACCTGGGCGGCGACATCAGCCACCCGGCCATCCAGAACCGGCGGCTGATCATCGGCTGCTTCCCCTGGAAGTTCCAGGGGGGCGAGGCCGCCTTTGCCCGCGTCGTCGCCTTTGACGGCGAGTGGCCGGCCAACCCGTAACGATCGCGGCCGTCCGCACGCCCCGAGCGCCCGGAGTCCACCCCCGTGACCACTTCGTCGATGGACTCCGGCGAGATCCTGCACGACATCCTCTCGGGTGATCGGCATCGCATCTGGAGGGCCTGCGGGGCGATCGTCCAGTCGCGGGACGAGGCCTCTCTGGCCCGGATTGCCGCGCATCTGCCGGAGATCCGGAGCCGCACGGAAGGCGTGGAGCTGGGCGGATTGCTCCGCCCCAACCAGGTGCAGCTGTCTTTCGCGCTGCGGAAGCTGGAGTTCTACGGCTCGGTTCACGGGTGCCCCTGCACGCTCTACCCCGGGTACGACATGTACGACCCGGAGCGGGAAGAAGCCGCCGGCAACGTACGCCTGCTGGGCGCACCGCCCCGGCAGTGGGGAGACGCCTATCAGGCCGAATGCACCCTCTGCGGCGCACGATACCGGGCCACCGTAGAGTCATATCACTACACCTGGTGGCAGTGGAGCCCCGACCCGCCCGGCGTGGCGCGATGAGCCGCCACGGCGCGGCGCGGCCGTTCGTATCTCTTGCGGGATCTGGCGCACGCACACATCCATGGGCCGGATGAGGATGGGCGGCCACCGCCCTTGCATTCGGACCTGGAGCTGACCATCCGGCAGCTGGCTTGAACCTGGACATTCAGCGGGAACAGGCGTCTCGGAGGGTGTTGAAGAATCCGCGCCCAAAGCGTTGTGCAACATGGAGTTACGTGAAGGTGCTCCCTCCGGATGACGTCACCTCCGTTCCGGTGGATGAATTTGTTCTGGCGGATCGGACGCAGGTGCAGATCCGCCTGAAGCTTTCAGGGGGGCGAAGCCGCTTCGCCTGCGTGGCCGCCGCGGGCGGCGAGTGATTCAGGGAGATCTGACTACAAGTGAACAAGCCGGACTCACCTCGCGGCACCAGATGGGCAGCGCGGCGGCCTTACGCCTCGCTGCTGGTCTGCCTGGCGTTGATGGGGCTCCAGGTGATGGCGTGGCCGCTCCTGTTTCTGCTGGGGACCAGCCTGGATGAGGGGGTCACGGCAGCCCTGACCGTGCTGATGGTCATCTGGTTCTTTCTGCCGCTGGGGGCGGTGTACGGCATCTACCTCGGAGTGACGCAGCGGAGACTACATGGATCGGGCATGCTTCCCACGCTCGGCATCGCCGCCAACACCGTGTACCTGCTGCTCGCGCTCCTGATCTGGGTTGTGACGTTCTCCGGTGCGCTGACCGTGTAGACACCCACCGGCGCTCGCACGGCGGCAACGCCGGCTTCGCCCGCGTCGACACCTTGGACGGCGAGTGGCCCTGGAAGGTGTGAGCGCGGGTGCAGGAAAGACGTTTCTTTAAAATGCTTCCACAATGACGCCAACGGGAATTCGTGTATCGCCGGCGCTCCTGAAAGAGCTGGGTCTGACCGTGGTGGAGTGGGCGGATTCGGCGTTCCTGCTGGGCGTCGGAAGTGCCCTCTCGAAGGTTGCGAAGGCCGTCCGCGCCGCGCGGCTTACCGCGCCACCCCTGAACTGGGCCTATCCCTTCCACAAGCTCTACGTCGGCGAGCAGCGGGTTCTGTGGTGGCGCGACGTGGAAACGGGAAAGCAGATGTTTCTGCCCCAGGTGCTGCTGCTGAGCCCCGACGAGGCAAAGGACGAGTCCTCCATCCGGGTCGAGCTGCGCAAGGATGTCTTCCGCGCGCGAACGACGATCCCGGAAGGGCTGGAGTTCTACCGGCACACCTCCGACGGAAGCCGCAAGCAGCAGTTTCACGACGGTCGCATCGCCAGGCTGGTGGACTGGCGGCCCGAGGAGCGTCTGCTCGTGTTCCAGGGCTGCTCCTACTTCGACTATCTGGCCACCAACCAGTCGCTGGACGTGCCGCGCGCGGGCTTTCCTCCGCTGCGCGAGGAACTGGTCTACGACGGTCGCCTGGAGGAGCTCGCGGAGAGCGAGCTGGCGAACACGGTGGGGATCAACGGGCTGATCTTTACGTCGGACGGCCGGATGATCTTTCAGAAGCGCCTGCAGAACGTACTGGTGCGCCCGGGGGAGCTCTGCTCCGGGTTTTCGGGGTCGGTGGAGCACTACGACATCTACCACACCGTCGCCGCCAAGGGTACGCTGGACGAGATGGACGCCCCACGCGAGATGGTGGAGGAGCTGGGCGTGCACCGGGAGGAGGTCGCCGGCCGCGTCTTTCTGGGCATCACCCGCGAGCTCATCCGCGGCGGAAAGCCGGAGATGTTCTACTCCATCGACCTGGACATCACGGCGCAAGAGGTACTGTCGCGGATCCCCAGGGATCGGGAAGGACAGATCCTCTGCTTCGGAATGGGCGTCTGCGGCCGAAGCGTCCTGCGGGAGCGGGACCGCGACAAGCTGCCCGGGTACTTTCCCCGCATTCTGCGCGACCTGCATCAGAACGGTGCCGCCGAGCTGTCCGTGCCGCTGTTGACCAACCTGGCGCTCTGGCTGCAGCGGAACTGTCCTTTCGCGGTAGGCGAAGGCCCGCTCCCGGCCGCGGATTCAGCCCCGGCCCGCAGCCACTGATCCGTCCCCGTGGTGGCGAGGCCGACCGATGAGTGATTCCGACCTCCACCGGCAGCTCTCCGCCGCGCACGCGGAGGCGCTGCGGGTGGGCGACAGCCCGCTGGCCGCCGACCAGCTCGCGAACAGGCTGCCGGGGATCGTCCGGGCCGTGGACCAGAGCGCGCTGGGCGAGGACGCGCGCACGCGCATCCGCGACGCGCTCGCCACGGCGGAGCGCGTGCTGCGGCGCGACGACGACGGGCGCGAGGCCGCGCGCCACATCCAGAGACGACGTTCATTCCCAACGCCCCCGGAACTTCGTGCCGAGGTCCGCTGGAGCCGCTGCCCGCGGTGCGAAAAGCTGACGCATTACCGCAAGTTCCCGCTGCTCATCCACATCGACGGTGTGGGGCTGCTCACGCTGGGCAAGACGTGCCGCTATTGCACACCGTGCGAGTTCATCATCGCCAACCAGTCGGAGCTGGAGGAACAGTTGGTCATCACCTGCGAGGAGCGCGGCTTTCCCGAGCAAGTCGGGAACCCGTACACCGTGTTCGCGACAGTGGAGCGTGCCTGGTGAAAAGAGAGCCTGAAGCACCACCAGCTGAATTTTGACGACCTGCGCGCGCACACAGCCGACATCGAGGAACACCACCAGCTGTTCGACCCGCGGCCGGTGTGGACGTCCGCGGATTCCTGAGACCACGTGCCTCCCGAAAGCCTCAAACCCCACACCCGCGCCGAACGCGAGGCCGCCGCTACCGCGCTCATCCCGCTGTGGCAGCGAAAGTTCGGACACGGGCTGCTGGCCGTGGCGGCGACGGGATCGTTCGCCCGGGGCGATGATCGGGCGTACTCGGACCTGGAGCTGCTCGTGTTCCTCCGCGACATGCCGGGGCCGGGCGAGGACCCGTACCTGCAGCGCGTGGTGGACGGGATGCTGGTGGAGGCGGAGTAGCTGACGGAGGAAGTGTGCGTGGCGCGATACGCCTCCGTCTCCGCCGACTGGTTCCTCGCCGGCGCGGCGCCGCTGCTGCCGTGCGCAACGCGCCGTTCGTGGAGCGCGTGGCGCGGCGGGTGGGGGAGATCCGTCATCCGCGCGAGCAGTTCCTCAGGCGGGCGGCCGGGCGGTTCCTTGAGGTGCAGGAGGCGTCGGCGAAGGTCCTCAGCGCCATCGAAGCGCAGGACCGGGACGCGATCCCGCCGACGTTCCTCGATGCGGTGATGCACGTGCTGGTCACGCCGTCGTTCCTCGACCAGCGCCCGTTCACCACCTTTGCGCGCTTCATGGACGAGGCGCGCGCGATGCCCCGGACGCCGTCACGGCTGGGCGACCTGCTCGATGCCGCGGTGGAGGGGCGATTCCAGGATCTGCCGCGTCTGCGGGACGTCATTCTGCACGTGGTCGAGGGGCTGGAGCAGCAGTTCCGGACCGAGGGCGTGCCGGTGACGGACGCGAGCCTGGATCCCCATCTCCCCAACCGCCGGCCCGGATAGCCACCCCCCGTGTACGCCATCACCCGCGAGCACGTATCATTGCCCCACCCCACCCGGTGCCGCGTGGCACCATCGCCCTCCCCATCCCACGAATCACGCGCAATCCACGAAGTACGCGCGGCCGTTCCTCATCCGCCGCGCGAGCACCGCCGCGGCGATGGCGCTCGCGCTGGTCTCCGCCGCCGCGTGCGATGGCGACGGGACCGGGTCCGGCGGCACA
>DATABT010000397.1:0-2679 GCA_036259455.1 Longimicrobium sp.
ATAGGGAATAGGGAATAGGGAATAGGGAATAGGGAATAGGGAATAGGGAATAGGGAATAGGGAATAGGGAATAGGGAATAGGGGCCCCTCCCGCTCGTTCGTCGCGGAGAGGGGAGAATTCGTTCGCGCGCCGGAGACTGACCGCGCTCCAGACCCACCTCCTTCCCCCGCGCAACTTACGGAGGGTCGGGAGGGGGCGGCCGGCCACCTCGCGATCCGTCCTGTGAAACGAACGAGGACGCGGAGACAGCCTGCATCCGCGTCCTCTCTTTTCCCCCGGCGTGACTCCCCTCCTGGATCAGGGCACGCGCTCGATGGGGGTGCGCGATTCCAGGTTGGCCTCCACGTCGGCGCGGGTGCGCCAGACGGGGCGCATGCGCTTTTCGGCGATCAGGCGCAGCTGGTCGCCGGCGTGCGGCGAGCCGGGCTGGCTGGCGTTGCCGTAGCTGAGCACCGCCTGCGCGCGCGGGCCGCCGGGCGTGAACTCCACGGCGGCCACGTACGTGTCGCCGAACACGGCCTGCGCCGCGTCGCCCGCCGGCGCGTACACGATCACGTGGAACACGCCGAACGGGTCGCCCGGCGCGCCGTTCCCCGGCAGCCCGCCGATGCGGTTCAGCTGGCCCCAGGGCGCGTCCATCCCGCCCATTCGCGTGTTCATCAGCTCCGCCACCTGCTCCAGCTCCGCCACCGCCGCCGCGGGGTCCGCCAGCCCGTCGGGCGTGCCCACGGGGTCGGCCGGGGTCCACGGCCGCGCGAACCCGCGCCCCGTCTCCGGGATGGCCTCCACCACGCGCCGCGCCCAGAGCAGAAAGAGCATGGCCCCGCGGCTCTCCGGCTCCGCCGCGCGGTCCCAGCGCTCCAGCACGTCCGCCGCCTGCACGGCCAGCGGGCGGCCGGACGCGCGCGCGGCGGGGATCAGGTCGTCCAGCAGCCGGTCCGCCAGCAGCATGTGGTTGCTGTGGCGCATGGCCAGCAGCTCGTCGAAGGTGATGCTGCTGTCGGCGGCAAGCATGTGCAGCGCGCGCTGCTCGCGCAGCCCCACCCAGCGCGGCGCCAGGTACGAGGGATATCGCGCCGTGTCCAGCGGCGTGGGGCGCGTGGCGAACCAGGGCGGGGAGTTGGAGTTCTGCACGAACCCCGGCCGCGGGTCCACCAGGCGCGGCAGGTCGTCGTACCCGTGCACGCCGCGCCAGAGGGTGGCGGAGGTGTCGCCGCGCACCGGGCCCTGCGCCTGGGCAAAGGTCCGCTGCCCGCGCACCGGCACCCGGCCGTTGAACAGGTAGAAGATGTGCCCCGCGCGGTCCGCGTAGACCACGTTGAACATGGCGATCTGCAGCGGCCGCAGCGCGTCCTCGAACTCCGCCAGCGAGCGGGCGCGCCCCATCCGCCACCACTGCCGCAGCATTCCGTGCTGGTCCAGTCCCTCCACGGCCACCGCGGTCGCCGTGCTGTCGTTCCCGGCCACCACGGGACCATGCACGCTGCTGCGGACCATCATCTCCTCCACCCGCAGCGAGCCGTCCGGCTGGCGGATGCGCAGGGTGTCCACGCGCGTCTCGAACGGCCGCACCTGGCCATCGAAGCGGTAGCCGCCGTCCGCCAGCCGCAGGGTGAAGGCGTCCAGCGCGTCGATGGTGTTCACCGTGTGCGACCATCCCAGCCGGTCGTTGAAGCCGATGGCGATCACCGGCAGCCCGATCAGCGTCACCCCGGAAAGGTCCATCCCCGGGCCGACGAGGTGCGCTTCGGTAAAACGCATCAGCGGCTCGTTCCAGGGCAGGTGGGGATTGGCAAGCAGCATGGCGTTTCCCGACGCGGAGCGGCGCGGCGCGATGGCCCACGCGTTGGATCCCGGCGCCGCGCCGATGGGCATTCCGTCGCCGCCCACCACGGGCGGGTCGCCGCCGGTGAGGGCCAGGAAGGTGAACATCACCCGGTGCCCGTGCGCCACCAGGTCCGCGCCGGTGACGGGGAGCACCGCCATCACCGAGTCGGCGAGGGCTTCCGGGTGGGCGCGGGCGTACGCGTTCACCCCGGCCGCGAAGGCGTCCAGGTAGCGGCGGAAGTCGTGGTCCTGCGCCTCGTAGCCCTGGCGCCCCGCGGCGGGAATCCCCATCGCGCGCGTCATCCGGTCGGCGGCGGCGTAGGACGCGCCCCAGTACTCCGCGCCGCGCCCGCGGGCCAGGCCGTACAGGTGCAGGATGGCGTCGCCGTGGGACTGCGCCTGCGCCCAGCCGTATCCGGATCCCACGTCCTCAACGGTGCGCCCGTAGACGTGCGGCACGCCCCAGGTGTCCCACAAAATCACGGAGCGGGCCGGCGCAGGCTCCTCCGGCGGACCGGCCGCCACCGTGCACGCGGCCAGGAGCAGGGAAAGCGCGGGGAAAACGCGTTGGACCGTGCGCATCGCGTCGATCGGCATGGCGTGGATGGGGATCAGGATGGGTGGATCAAGATGAATGCGCGAACGTCTGAGTCTGAGAGCGTGTTGCCCAACCTCGCCCCAGAACAAGTGACCCTGAGTCATTCGGCGCTGCGCGCACCCTGTGGGATGAAAGTCGCTCGCGCCGAATGACTCAGGATCACTTGTTCTGGGGCGAGGTTGGGCAACACGCTCTCAGACTCAGACTTTCGCGCATTCATCTTGATCCACCCATCCTGATCCCCATCCACGCC
>DATABT010000398.1:0-8789 GCA_036259455.1 Longimicrobium sp.
GGGTTTACCCGCCAGGCGGGGGCGGTCTCAATGATACGCCCGCCTTGACCCGCCAGGGGCCGGAGCTCCCTACCGCGGCGTGGTCCGCCGCTCGCCGGCCGGTGCCGCCCCCTCGCGGGCCGACATGCGTCCCAGCAGCACGCGGGCGGCGCGCACGTCGTGGCCCAGGTCGATCAGGAGGAGCGTGATGTCGCTGGCGCCCCACAGGATCGCCGCCAGCACCCCGCCCTGGATCACCTCGGCGAAGAGCGGGATGATCGCCTGCGTCCCCTCCGTCCCGATCCCGATCACCACCTCGGCGGTCAGCGCCACGATCACCACCATCGCCACCACCTTGAACAGCCGCGCCACGTACTGCAGCCCGATGTACGGCTCCGTGTCCTCGGCGCGGATGGAGCCGGGATCGCGGCGCATCCGCTCCCCGCCCTCGGCGTCCGCGGGCCCGGAGGCGCGCGCGCGGACCGCCTGCCGTGCCGGCACCGCCCCCTCCGCCTCTGCCTCTTCCCGCGCCCACGCGTCACGCGGCCCGGATCCCCCCACCTCGTCCTCGCGCATCGAGCCCCCCTCCCCTGTATGCCGGTTGGTCCGACCTGATAAGACGTCCGCGAATCGATCCCTCTACTTCCGCCGCCGCTCGGGGACGAACAGCTCCGCCTCCGTCACCCCCACGCGGCGCGCCGTTTCCGCCGCCCACTCCAGCCGCGCCACCTGCTCGCGGCCGTGTCCGTCGCTTCCCAGCGAGAACCGGACCCCGGCCTGCAGCGCCTTGCGCAGCAGCCGGTCGTGGGGGAGACGGTAGCGATTGCTGATCTCCAGCGCCACCCCGCTTTCCGCCAGCGCCTCCACGTACCGGTCCTCGCGTTCGTCCGTCCACCACGCGTCCACGTCGTCCTCGATGGCGTAGAGCGCAGGCGGGGTGAGCGTGCTGTGCGCGGCGATGCGGATGGGCATGGACCGCACCATCCCGCACAGCTCGTTCACCATCACGTCCATCAGCGCCTGCGGGCGGTCCTTCCACTCCTGCGGCAGCTGCTCCCACCAGGGCGACCCCATCCCCCCGCCGGGAAGGTTGAAGCCGTGGTTGGAGCCGACCAGGTAGTCGAAACGCGCCATCACCTCGTCCGGGAGCTCCCGGTAAAAGTCGTCGCACCAGCAGAACTCGCCGGAGACGAACACGTCCTGCGCCTCCAGGGCGTCCAGGTAGCGGCGCACCTTCCTCTCCGTGCTCACGAAGCGCTGCATGTTGCGCCGGGAGACGTGGTCCGCCACCCCGATGCGCACGCCGCGCCGCCTGCCGATCTCCACCAGCTCCTCCAGCGGCACGTACCCGTCCGACATGGTGGTGTGGACGTGCAGGTCCATTCGCCCCAGCAGCGAGTCCCCCCCGGCCCATTCCTCCATCAGCGCTCCCGGCCCGCGGACGGCGCCGCGCGCCGCCCGTAGCGCTCGCGGTAGGCGATCTCCGCCTGCTCGATGGCCGTCCACCCCGCCTGCCCCTCGGGCCCCAGCCGCGACCTGGGCAGGCGCCGCGTGGGCCAGGGCGTGGTGGGCGCGTCGAGCTCGCCGTGCCACATCTCCATCGTGGCCTCCACGATCTCCTGCGCCGCCCGCTCGCGCGCCTCTTCCGGGATGCGGTTGAGCGAAACCACCACGCGCAGCGATCCGCGCGAGAAGGCGTCCGCCAGGAAGGTGGCGTACTCCTCGCGCCGCGTGGCCGGCCGCGCCGTTCCGGCGCGCGCCAGCAGGCCGCGCAGGGCGATGGCGTCGTCGCGCAGCCCGCGCTCCATCAGCGTGTGCGCCGTGTTCACCCACGCGTGCGAGGTGTCGGACGCCGTCAGCTCGCGGTCCAGGCGCGTGAGCAGCGCCTGCGTCCCCAGCCGCGCGAGCGGGTTCGGAGGCGTGGGCACGCGGCGGGCCTGGCGGGTGAAGGCGGCCACGCTGTCCGGCTGCTCGCCCAGCACCGGCGCGTTCCCCACGATGATGACGGGCGTTCCTACCTGCACGTTGTGGTACAGGCGCAGCGCGTTCTCGTTGCTCAGGCGGATGCACCCGTGCGACACGCGGCGGCCCAGCAGCTCGGGCTTGTCGGTGCCGTGGATGGCGATCTCGTTTCCCAGGTAGACGGCCGCGGCGCCCAGCCCCCCCTCCTGCCGCCGCTCGGGGGAGTCCAGCGGGGGGATGGGGCGCTTGTTCTCGATGAACCACCAGTCCGGGATGAACCAGGTGGGGTTCTGCTCCTTGAACTGCACGTACATGGTGCCCGCGGGCGTGGTGAACTGCCAGTCGCGGCCGCGCTCCGTCGTCAGGCGAAAGCCGGTGCCGGTGCCCACGGGTGCGCGCCACAGGACGCGGTCGCCGTCCATGTAGCGCAGCTCGTTCACGTCCACGTCCACGACGACGTACTTGAGGTCGCGGCGCACCGGCGGCCCCTCGGCGGGCTCGGCGCCGATGCGCGGGTCCTCCACGGGTGCGGGCGCGCCCGGGCCGCCGCCCGCGGCGGAGCAGGCGGCCAGCAGCAGGGCCGCGAGCGCGGGGGCAAGGCGCGCGAGGGAATGGAATCGCATGTCTCGGTGGATGTACATCGCTGAAATCCGGCGTGCGGCGCGCGCCAGGGCACGGCCACACCTGCCGACCGTGGTTTGCAACCCCTGCGCCACCCGGCGCGGAGGTCGGTTCAGGGGAACAGGATAGCGATTCCGCGCCACACGCAAAAGCCTCTGCGCCGGTAGCAGCGGGATTAGACTCCATCAACAGACGCGTCGGCAACCTTGGGGGATGATCCCGCGGAACCAATCCGGTCGCGCCCGCCACACACCACGGGTTGAAACCCGCGGCTAGAAACGCCATAAGCCCCGCCCCGGGCGCGCTGCGCTTGCCCGGCGGGGCTTCACCTGCTCGTGGGCCGCGGGTCCATGACGCGTAGACAGTTGCGTCCCACCACGCCCGCCGCGCGCGCCGGGCATCCGCCCACGCGAGCGGTTGAAGCCCCGTTTTGCGAGGAACGAGCAAAGCCGGGGCTTATATGGCCGTCATGGCCGCGGGTTTCAAACCCGTGGTGGCGGCGGGCACGCACCCCGGCCATCACCCCACGACGACCGATCCCGTGGCCTCGTCCGAAGCCGCGGGATCGTCGTCATCTCACCCGGCGCGGACCGGCAGACGCCGACCGCGTGATCCATCCGCCGCTCAGGCCTCCACGACCTTGCGGCGCACGCCGACCGTCGTGAGCCCGCTGGGGACGGCCGCCAGCGACACCGGCGACGGCAGCACCGGAAAGGTGCGCAGGAACCAGCTGTAGCAGGCCACGAACAGCCCCAGAAAGCCCAGCCCGATGGCGATCTCCGGCAGCCCCAGCGGCAGCGCCTGCAGGTCGTCGAAGATGTTGGGCGTCACCAGGAGAAAGCGCTCCAGCCAGTGGCCGATCAGCACCAGCACCGCGAAGCCGGCCAGGATCTCTGGCATCTTCTTGATGGCGCGCGGCAGCAGGCCAAAGAACGGCACCACGAAGATCAGCATTACCGCGGCGATCACCACCGGGCCGAACGGCGCGTTGAACTTGCGCACGAAGTACTCCTGCTCGTGCGGCAGCAGGCCGTACCAGATCACCACGTACTGCGACCAGTTGATGTACATCCAGAACACGGCGAAGGCGAACAGCAGCTTGCCGATGTCGTGGAACTGGCGGCCGGTGATCCACGGCTCCAGCCGCAGCGTGCGGCGGTGGATCACCACCATCACGATGGTCATGGCCAGCGCGCTGTGGAACGCGCTGATGAAGAAGGCCACCGGGAACATGGTGCTGAAGAAGTGCGGCAGCGTGGTCATCCCCACGTCGATGGAGATGAGCCCCCACAGCAGCGCGAACGCCAGCGCCGTGAACACGCCGATCTTCTGGTTGCGGCGGTACGAATCCGCCGCCACCGCGTTGATGTCGCCGGTGATCCCCCGTCCCAGCCAGCTGTACGGCCACCCGCGCCGCCCCGCCCGCTCCAGCCCGTGCACGTCGGGGCGCAGCTGGTGGTAGGCAAAGAGCGCCGCCAGGCCGAACAGGACGAGCAGCGCCACCAGGTCCCGCCCCATCATGAACGGGAAGTTCAGCCAGCCGGCCTTGGCCTCCAGGATGGCGTCGCCGGACATGGGGTTCACCACGTGGCCGTCGCTCTCGTGCGGCAGCCAGTGGTGGAAGTAGACGTGGCGCCCCCCGTACAGCATGATGGGGAACAGGATCAGCGACACGGGAAGGAACGCCACCCCGCCCAGCGGAAAGCGCTTGATGGACCAGGCCCAGCGGGCGTTGGTCAGGTGCAGCGCCACCGCGAAGATCACCATTCCGATGGCCACCGACGACCAGAACATCCAGTTGAAGTGGAAGGCGTTCCACGCCCGCTCGGCCGGCGCCAGGAAGAACACCACCACGCCGATGAGCGCCAGCGCCAGCCCGCCGATGGTGGCCACCGCCGAGGGAGCGGCAAACCGCAGCGGAACGTCGCGCGGCGGATACGTATCGTTGTGAGCCATCTCTCGCTTGCGGTCAGGGCACGGTGCTGCCGGGACGGTTCTCCACCGTCCCCGGCTGGGTCGCGCTGGGCTGCGGCTCCACCGCCGGCACGCTGTCCACGCGCGCCCCGGCCGCCGACACCGGCGGCGGCGGGTTCTGCGTCTCCAGCGTTTCCTGCAGCTGCCGGACGTAGTGCACCACCGCCCAGCGGTCCAGGTGCGTCATGCGGGCGCCGTACGGCGGCATGAGGCCGCGGCCCACGTCGATGACCGCGTACAGGTAGCCGTCCGAGCGCACCTGGCTGGGCCCCGCGTTCAGCGCCGGCGCGTACGGGAACTTGGTCTGCGCGTCGATCACGCTCCCCTGCCCGTTGCCGTTGGCGCCGTGGCAGACGGAGCAGTTGCGCTCGTACTGCAGCTTTCCGCGCGCCAGCACCTGCGCGTTGCGGGGGAGCGGATTCGTCAGCGTGGGGGCGATGCTGTCCAGCTGCGCCTGCGTGTACGGCGCGGGGATGTCGCCCAGCGGGTGCTGCGTGGGCACGGTGCCCGGCACCGGCTCGCGCGGCATCTGGTACGGGTCCGGCGACACGTCGTCGCGCATCGTCGAAAAGGCGGGCACCGCGCCGTTGGCCCGGTCCAGGTCGTACCCCGCCCAGTCGGTGCAGGCGGGGAGCGACGCCAGCAGGGCCGCCAGCGCGGCGCCGCGCAGGATGTCAGCGCTGGTCAACGAGCACCTCCTCCGATCCGCTCTCGGTCATGATCCGCTGCACGTCGCCGTAGCGGTCGCGGGGAGCGTGCGCGAACACGCCGAAGTTCCCCGAGGTGAACGACGGGTGGTACATGGGCGCCTCGGCCGGCCCCACGTGGGGAATGCGGCCCAGGATGAAGAGCCCCGCCACCGTGCTCAGCGCGCCCAGCAGGATCGTCAGCTCGAACATGATCACGCTGAACGCAGGCAGCGAGATGATCTCCTTGCCGCCCACGATCAGCGGCCAGTCGATGGAGGCCCAGGTGGCCAGCGCCGTCCCCGCGGCGGTGCCCGTAAAGGCGCCCACCAGGGTGAAGATGCGGACCGGGCTCTCCTTGGTCCCCAGCGCCTCCTCCACCTCGTGGCGGGGGGTGGGCGAGTAGACCGTCAGCTGGTACCCTTCCTTGCGCAGCCGCCGGATGGCGGCCGTGGCGGTGTCCAGGTGCGGGAAGACCCCGAGGACACCCGTGCGCAGCTTGCTCATCGGACCTCCCACTCCTTGTACCCGGTGGGGAGGGTCTCCGCCACCATCTCGGCCTCGTCGTGCGCGTGGTGCTCCGCCGCGTGGTGCTTCATCGGCGGCGGCAGCACCTCCTTGATCTCGGCCATGGACAGGCCGGGCAGGTAGCGCAGGAACAGCAGGAACCACATGAAGAACCAGCCGAACGAGCCCAGCAGCAGCGACGCGTCGACCCACGTCATGTGCAGGTTCCAGAACTTCCAGGGCTCGTAGCTGTGCGAAAGCGAGGGGACGATGATCACGAAGCGCTCGTACCACATCCCGATGTTCACGAACACGGAGATGATGAAGAACGCGTTCAGGTTCTGCCGGATCTTCCTGATCCACAGCAGCTGCGGGACGATGGCGTTGAAGGTGATCATGGACCATCCCGCCCACCAGTAGTCACCCGTGACGCGGTCCCAGAACACGTCGCGCTCGTACAGCTCGCCGCTGTAGTAGGCCATGAAGTACTCCATGCCGTAGGCGTAGCCCACGATGCACGAAGTCAGCAGCAGCAGCTTGGCCAGCCGGTCGTAGTGCACCGGGGTGAAGTACGCCCCCAGCCGGAAGATCTTGTGCACCGGCACCATCAGCGTCACCACCATGGCCACGCCGGAGAGGATGGCGCCGGCCACGAAATACGGGGCGAAGATGGTGGTGTGCCAGCCGGGCACGATGGACACCGCGAAGTCCCACGACACCACCGAGTGCACCGAGAGCACCAGCGGCGTGGCCAGCGCGGCCAGGAACAGGTACGCGCGGGTAAAGTGGCGCCACTCGCGGTCCGTGCCCCGCCAGCCCAGCGACAGCACGCCGTAGACCTTCTTCCGCATCGGGTCCGTCGTGCTGTCGCGCGCGGCGGCGATGTCGGGGATGAGGCCGATGTAGAAGAACACCGAGCTCACCGTGAGGTACGTGGTCACGGCGAACACGTCCCACAGCAGCGGGCTGCGGAAGTTGGGCCAGATGCCGCGCTGGCTGGGCAGCGGCAGCAGCCAGTAGAAGAACCAGGGGCGGCCGATGTGCAGCAGCGGAAAAAGCGCCGCGGTGAGCACCGCGAACACCGTCATCGCCTCGGCGAAGCGGTAGATGGCCTGCCGCCAGGGCGCCCGGAACAGGTACAGGATCGCGGAGATCAGCGTGCCGGCGTGGCCGATGCCCACCCAGAACACGAAGGTGGTGATCATCACGGCCCAGTTGTCGCCGATCATCCCCAGGCCGTAGATGATGTTGTGCAGCTCGGCGAACACCAGCAGCCCCACGAGCATCACCGACATGGCCAGCAGCGCCACGTAGCCCCGTCCGGGCTTCGTGAGCAGCCGCATGGCGTCGCGGTTCACCTGCTCGTAGCTCTCGACCTCCGGGTGGAAGGCGGAGCGCGTCACGGTCGACTGATCCGTCGACATCTCAGTGGCCTCCCTCGGATTGGCCGCCCTGCGGCATGTTCTCGGTACCGCCGCCCTTGGCGGGGACGCCGTCCCCGTGATCACCGGAGCCGTGGTCGCCGGCCCCGGACGTGGCGCCGTGCCCCGCGGGCTCGTGGCCGCCGTTCTCGGGCTCGTGCAGGGTCACCTTCTTCAGGTAGACGATGGCGGGCTGCGTGTTCAGCTCGCCCAGCGAGCGGTAGCCGCGGTGGCTGCGCGCCGCCTGCGTGACCGCGCTGTGGGGGTCGCTGAAGTTGCCGAAGACGAACACCTCGGTGGGGCAGGTCTGCACGCAGGCGGGCACCACCTCGCCGTCGCGCACGGGGCGCATCTCGGCCGCCGCGTTGCGCTCCACCTCGTGGATGCGCTGCACGCAGAAGGTGCACTTCTCCATCACGCCCTTCTCGCGCACCGTCACGTCCGGGTTCAGCTGCCAGTTCATCGGCTCGGCGAACTCGTACGTGAACCAGTTGAAGACGCGCACCTTCCAGGGGCAGTTCTGCGCGCAGTAGCGCGTGCCCACGCAGCGGTTGTACACCTGCCCGTTCAGCCCGTCGGGCGTGTGGTACGCGGCGTACACCGGGCACACCGGCTCGCACGGAGCCTGCCCGCAGTGCTGGCAGAGCATGGGGAGGAAGCGCACGTCGTCGGTGGCGTCGTCCCGCAGCGCCTCTTCCGGGTGGCGGCTCACGCCGAAGTAGCGCTCGATGCGCAGCCACCACATCTCGCGCCCCTTGCGCACTTCCGTGGGGCCGACGACGGGGACGTTGTTCTCCGCGCTGCACGCCACCTGGCAGGCGCCGCAGCCGATGCACCGCGCCAGGTCGATGACCATCCCCCAGCGCGTGTCGCCGTCGATGTACTCGCCGTACTCCGTTCCCGGAGGCGGATAGCCGGCCGCCGGGTCCGTCTGCATCTTCTCGGGGACGAAGCCGCCGGCGCCCTTGAGCTCCTCGATGTGCTGGTCCTCGCCGGGGATGGTGCCCGGGCCCTGCTGGTCCAGCCGCGCCAGCGTGGTGAGCCCCACGGCCTGGGCGATGCGGCGGTCGTGCTGCGTGCGCACGCCGGTCTCCACCAGCCCCCGCGGGAACGCGCGCCGCACGTTGCCCCGGCCGGTCTTGCGGACGGAAACGCGCACGCCGGCGTGGTTCACGGCGCCCGTCGCCGGGTCCAGCGAGCCCAGCAGCTTCATGGGGTTGGCGCCCAGCCCTTCCGTCCAGCGGCCGCCGCCCTCCTGCCCCAGCCCCATCTGCATGGCCAGGGTGTCGCGCATTACGCCCGGGTAGACGTAGGCGCGCGTGGTGACGCTCCCGTGGGGCGAGGTGAGCTCCAGCTCGTCACCCTGCGCGATCTCCAGCCGCTCGGCCGTTGCGGGGTGAATCTCCACGAACGAGTCCCACGACACCTTGGCCACCGGGTCCGGCATCTCCAGAAGCCAGGGCCGGTTGGCCGTGCGGCCGTCGTAGAAGCGGATGGAGGGATAGACGACCAGGTGCAGCCCCTCCTGCGGCCCCTCGTACGTGGGCGCCTGGTACGTCACCGGGCCCGCCGGACGAGGCGCGGCCGGCTGGGCCGGGGCCGCGGTGGCGCCGCCCACCGTCCCCGCCACCGCGGCGGT
>DATABT010000399.1:0-2440 GCA_036259455.1 Longimicrobium sp.
GGAGCAGCGAACGCGCACCCCGGCGGCGGGGACCTTCCCGGGATCCACCCGGAACACGGTGCTGCAGTGCGTGCACTGGACGTTCATGTACCGTTCAACCCCGGTTCTGCTGATTCATTTTCCCTCGCCGCCGGACCCCTGGGGCCCGCCGTGCCGCCGGTCCACCACGTAGATGGAGCCGGAGAAGGTCTTGGCGTACGCCTTCATCTCCGTGGCCAGTTCGCTGATCTGCGCCGTGTGCACGAAGGTGCGGTGCTCGTTGGTCACCACGCCGATGGACAGCGTCATCAGCGGCACCTCGTACTCCTCGCCGCGCCGGTCCTTGCCGATGAAGAAGCCCCGCTGCTGGTCCTCCACCGCGTAGTGCAGGGGGATGAGCTCGCTGAAGACGGCGATCACCTCCTCGCAGCAGCGGCGAAAGTCGGGGAGCGGCGCGTTGAAGATGAAGTCGTCGCCGCCAATGTGCCCCACGAACGACGCCTGCGAGTGCGCCCGCACCACGTCGCGCAATATGCGCGAGAGGATCAGGATCACCCGGTCGCCGTTGTTGTAGCCGTAGCGGTCGTTGAACTCCTTGAAATGGTCCAGGTCCGCGTAGCACACGGCGAACTTTTCGCCGGAGCGCAGCCGCTCTGCGATGTCACGCTCGATCTGCACCGTCCCCGGCAGCAGCGTGGTGGGGTGCACGCTCACGTCGCGCTCCGCCCGTCGCAGCGCCATCCGCAGCCGCAGCGCGCACTCCCGCTCGCTGAAGCCGTGGCCCAGCACCTCGTCGGCACCCGCCTCCAGCGCCGCCGCGGCCGCCTCCGCCCCGGGGTCGTCGCCCGCCAGGTACATGATGACGGGAACCACGGAGGTGAACGACTCCCCCTTGACCGCCCGGCACACCCGCAGCGCCTGGTCCGAGCCGGGCGAGGCGTCCAGCACCAGCGCGGCGGGATAGGCACGCCCCACGCGCTCCTGCACCTCGCTCGCCCCCGCCGCCTCGATGATGGGCAGCTCCCGCTCTTCGGCGAACGCGCGGACCACCGCGGGTGCGGCGCGGCCGTGCGGCGAGAAGTGCAGGATCACTCGCTGGGACATGGAACCGGGTCTGGGCGTCGGGGGGACGTCTGGCGGGGAGATTCTACCGGAAAGGACGGACGGCTGTCAAACGTGCGCGCGAAAATCCTCACGCGGGAGCGGCGGCCGGGTCGAGCGGACGGGCCTCGTCGATGAGAAGGATGGGGATGCCGTCGCGCACCTCGTAGCGCAGCCGGTCGCGTTCGCACACCAGCGACTCCGGGCTCTGCTCGTAGCGCAGCTCGCCGCGGCACTCCGGGCAGACGAGCAGCTCCAGCAGCCAGGGTTCGATCACTTTCGTTGCTCCGGGTTGGGGACCGCGAACCCGAAGCGCTGCAGCGCCACCGGGTCCCTTCGCCAGCGCGGCAGCACCTTGACCCACAGGTCCAGGTACACGGGCGCGCCCACGAAGTCCTCGATCTTTTCTCGCGCCGCCTGGCCCAGCCCGCGGATGGCCGCGCCCCCGCTGCCGATGAGGATGGCCTTCTGCGTGGGGCGCTCCACGTAGATGGTGGCGCGGATGTACAGCGGCGTGGCGGCCTCGCGGAACTCGTCCACCTTTACCGCCACACTGTACGGCACCTCCTTCTCGAACATCTCGAAGGCCGTCTCGCGTACCAGCTCCGCCACGAAGAAGCGGACGGGCTGCGAGGAGACGTCGTCCTCGGGAAAAAGGTAGGGCGAAACGGGAAGCCGCGAAGCGATCTCCCCCCGCAGTGCCTCCACCGCGTCGCCCGTCAGCGCGGAAACCTCGTGGACAGCGATGCCGGGAAAGCGCTCCCCCGCCCACTCGCGCACCCGCGCTACCTGCGCCGGCCGCGCCACGTCCGTCTTGTTGGCGACGACGATCAGCGACTCCGCCTTTTCCAGCAGTTCCAGCACGTCGGGCGACAACTCCGGCACGCCCGCGGCCGCGTCCACCAGGAGCAGCACCACGTCCGCGTCGTGGATGACCTCCATGGCCGCGTGCAGCATGGACCTGTGGAGCAGGTACCGCGGCTCCACCAGCCCCGGCGTGTCGACGAACACCATCTGCACGCCGTCGCGGGTGTCGATGCCCAGCACCCGCTCCCGCGTGGTCTGCGCCAGCGGGGTAACGATGCTGAGCTTCTGCTCCACCAGCTGGTTCATCAGCGACGACTTGCCGGCGTTGGGATACCCCACCAGCGCCACGTACCCCGCCCGCGTCTCCGCCGGCGCGTCGCCGTCGTCCGGAGAGGTGGGATCGGTACGGTCGATGTCGTCCTGGGCCATGTCGTTGAATTTACCCCGCGAAAAGACGGCGGCGCAAGTAAAGGAACGATCATACGACACGGAGCAGCGGATCGCGAACGGCGAGAAAGAAGAACAGCATTCACGCAGAGCAGCAGAGAGCCAG
>DATABT010000400.1:0-2168 GCA_036259455.1 Longimicrobium sp.
TCCCGATCGGCGCACGGCGAAGGTGCAGCCGGGGCTGCGGCTGGATCGATTGAACCGCATCGCCGGCAAGCACGGGCTGACGTTCGGGCCGGACCCGGCCACCATCCGCCAGTGCTGCCTGGGCGGGATGATCGGCAACAACTCGTGCGGGGCGCGCTCGCTGGTCTACGGCAAGACGGGCGACCACGTGCACTCGCTGGACTGCATCCTTCACGACGGCGCCTGCGCGCACTTCGGGCCGGTGGCGCGCGACGCGGTGGCGGCGATGGCGGGGGTGGAGGGCGAGCTGGCGCGGCGGGTGCTGGCCGTGCTGGAGCCGGAGCGCGCGCGCATCATCGATCGATATCCCAGGGTGCCGCGGCGGGTGAGCGGCTACAACTTTGACGCCATGCTCGAGGCGCCGGAGCTGAACCTGGCGCACCTGATCGTGGGCAGCGAGGGGACGCTGGCGACGGTGGTGGAGGCGCAGCTGAACCTGGTGCCCGTGCCGGCGCACCGCGCGCTGGTGCTGCTGAGCTTCCGCGAGCGATTCACCTCGATGGATGCCACGCCCTTCATCCTCCCCGAGCCGGGCCTTTCGGCGCTGGAGATCGTGGACAGCCGGGTAATGCAGGGCGCGCGCGAGTTGTTCGACTTTCGCGCGACGGCGGCGCTGGTGGCGCCGGACGCCATGGGCGTGCTGTTCTGCGAGTTCAGCGGCCAGACGGCGGACGAGGTGTCGGAGCGCGCGCACGACTTTGCCCGCCGCGCGCCGGGGCTGCCGGGGAACCCCGTCGCCGGCGTCTTTCTCAGCGCGGCGGAGCAGAGCGCCGCGTGGGCGCTGCGGCAGGCGGCGACGGGGCTGCTATACCGGACGACCGCGCACCGCGACATCAAGCCGCAGGAGTTCGTGGAAGACACCGGTATCGCGCCGGAAAAGCTGGGCGACTACACGCGCCGCTTCGAGGAGATCGTCCACCGCAACGGCACCTCGTTTGGCTTCTTTGGCCACGCGGGGCAGGGCTGCCTGCACATCCGCGTTGACCTGAACCTCAAGCGCGGCGAGGACGTCCATCGCATGCAGCGCATCGCCCACGAGGTGGCGGAACTGGTGGTGGAGTTCGGCGGATCGCTCAGCGGCGAGCACGGCGACGGGCTGTCGCGGAGCGAGTTCCTGCCGATCATGTTCGGCCCGGAGATCATGGACCTGCACCGCCGGGTGAAGCACGCGTTCGATCCCGAAGACCGCATGAACCCGGGCAAAATCGTGCCGCCCGTGCAGCGGATGAGCGAGAACCTGCGCTTTGGCGACGACTATCGCGCGCATCCCCCGCAGACGTGGTTCGACTACTCGGAGGACGGCGGCGACTGGGCCGTGGCGGTGGAGAAGTGCAACGGGATGGGCGTCTGCCGCAAGCTGGACGCGGGGACCATGTGCCCCAGCTTCATGGTGACGCTGGAGGAGCAGCACAGCACCCGCGGCCGCGCCAACAGCCTGCGCGAGGCCATGAGGGGCAACCTGCCGGGGATGCGCAGCCACGAGGTGCTGGAGGCGCTGGACCTGTGCCTGGCGTGCAAGGCATGCAAGACGGAGTGCCCCGTGGGCGTGGACATGGCGCGCTACAAGGCCGAGTTCCTGGCCCAGCACCACCGCGAGCACGGCGTGGACCGCAAGGCGCAGTTTTTCGGGCGCATCCACGACGTGGCCAAGGCGGCGTCCATCGCGCCCGGCTTCGCCAACTTCGGCAACCGGATGCTTTCCGGCGCCATCAAGGCGGCGGGCGGCATCGACCCGCGCCGCGAGATGCCGTCGTTCGCGCCCGAGCCCTTCCGCCGCTGGTTCCGCAAGCGCCGCGTGGTGCCCGGCTTCTAGAAGCCGACGGTGATCCTGTTTGACGACACCTTCAACGGCTTCTTTGGCCCCGGCCCGCTGCAGGCCGCCGTCACGGTGCTGGAGCGCGCCGGCTTTACCGTCAAGCTGCCGAGCAAACAGGTGTGCTGCGGCCGGGCGGCGGTGAGCAAGGGCCTGCTGGACCACGCGCGCGACCTGCAGACCACGCTGCTGGACACGCTGGCGCCCGAGGTGGAGGCGGGCGCGTGGATCGTGGGCATAGAGCCCAGCTGCATCCTGACCCTGCGCGACGAGCTGCCGGACCTGGTGCGCGACGGGCGGACCAAGGCGCTGGCCG
>DATABT010000401.1:0-2317 GCA_036259455.1 Longimicrobium sp.
CACGCATCCGCCGAAGGTGATGTAGAGAACGCGGCGGCGGCTCCGACTACCTCCCGCAAGCGCCGGCGATCGGCAACGCACCCATCCTTCCCAGGAGACCGAACCATGAAGTTCATGATGATGATGCACGCTCCACGCGGCACCGGCGACTACAAGATCAACGACTGGTCGCCGGAAGACTTTCAGGCCCATATGGCGTTCATGCACCGCTTCAACCAGGAGCTGACCGCGTCGGGCGAGTGGGTGGACGGCCAGGGGCTGGCCGCGCCCGGCGAGGCGAAGCTGGTGCGCGCGGGCAGAGACGGCGCGCCGGTCACCGACGGGCCGTTCCCGGAGAGCAAGGAGTTCCTGGCCGGCTACTGGATCGTGGAGGTGGATTCGCCCGAGCGCGCGTACGAGATCGCGGCGAAGGCGTCCGCCGCGCCGGGGCCCGGCGGCGTGCCGCTGAACATGCCCATCGAGGTGCGCCAGGTGATGAGCGCGCCGGACCGCCCCGCGTGACGACGCGTCCCACCGAGGCCGAGGTCGGGCGCCTGCTGCGCGAGCTTGCGCCGCAGGTGCTCGGCGCGGTGGCGCGGCGGCACGGCGACTTCGACGCGGCCGAAGACGCGGTGCAGGAGGCCCTGGTCGCGGCGGCCATGCAGTGGCCCTCGCAGGGCGTGCCGCAGAACCCGCGCGGCTGGCTCTATCACGTGGCCCTGCGTCGCATCACCGACCACCTGCGCAGCGAAATGGCGCGCCGCAGGCGCGAGGACGCCGTCGCCAGCGCGGTGTGGGCGGAGTGGGCGTTCGTGCCGCCGCCGGAGGTGGAGATCGGCGTGGACGGAGACGACACCCTCACGCTGCTCTTCATGTGCTGCCATCCCGCCCTCACGCCCGCCTCCGCCATCGCGCTCACGCTGCGCGCCGTCGGCGGCCTGACCACGGCGGAGATCGCCAACGCGTTCCTGGTCCCCGAGGCCACCATGGCGCAGCGGATCAGCCGCGCCAAGGCGAGCATCAAGTCGTCGGGCGTGCCGTTCAGCATGCCGGCCGGGGCGGAGCGCGCGGAGCGGCTGCGCACGGTGCTGCACGTCCTGTATCTCATCTTCAACGAGGGATACGCCAGCAGCGTCGGGCCCAGCCTGCAGCGCGCGGACCTGGCCAACGAGGCCATCCGCCTTACCCGCACGCTGCACGGCCTGCTTCCGGACGTCGGCGAGGTGGCGGGGCTGCTCGCGCTGATGCTGCTGACGGATGCGCGCCGCGCCGCGCGCACCGGCCCCGGCGGCGAGCTGATTCCGCTGGACGAGCAGGACCGTACGCGCTGGGACGCGGCGCTCATCGCGGAAGGGGTCGAGCTGGTGTCGGATGCCCTTCAGCGCGGCTCCGTGGGCCCGTACCAGCTGCAGGCGGCCATCGCGGCCGTGCACGACGAGGCGCCGCGCGCGGAAGACACGGACTGGCCGCAGATCCTGGCGCTCTACACCGTCCTGGAGCGGATGTCGGACAACCCGGTGGTCTCGCTGAACCGCGCGATCGCCGTGGCGATGGTGAACGGTCCGGCCGCCGGGCTGGCGCTGCTGGAGGCGCTGGATGGGGATGCGCGGCTGCGCGGCCACTACCGCCTGGACGCCGTCCGCGGCCACCTGCACGAGCGCCTGGGGGATGCGGATCGCGCGATCGCCCACTACCGCGCCGCGGCGGAGCGCACGACGAGCATCCCCGAGCGCGACTACCTGACGCTGAAGGCCGCCCGCCTTGCCTCCGCGCGGCGCTCCACCGCCGTGCCACGCGAAGCTCCGTTCGATGCAGAAGATGGCGAATGACGGGCGATGATGCGCCGCCCGCCGCGAAGCGCCGATGGTCCGTGTCGCTGCGGGTGATGGGCGATGCCGTCGGTCCCGCCGAGATCACGCGGACGCCGGGCGTGGAGCCGCGCCGCGCGGAGCGGAAGGGGGAGCAGGTACAGCGCGGCGACCGATGGGTTGCTCCCCCTGGCGCGCCAGAGTTTAGAGAAGAACCGCGACAGATTTCAGAGAACCCACAAGGCCCGTGGCGCGGGGCGTGGCACCTGCCCGGGCGAGTAGATTTCTCAGTCGGCGCCACGGGTTCCTGCACCGATCGCGATCACGCGGGCGCCTCCTTCGAAATGACAGCCCAGGCGCGAGTGACTTTCATCCGACAGGGTGCGCGCAGCGCCGAATGACTGAATAGAAAGGGCTTCAGGTCAGGCCCGTGGCGCGGGGCGTGGCACCTGCCCGGGCGAGTAGATTTCTCAGTCGGCGCCACGGGTTCCTGCACCGATCGCGATCACGCGGGCGCCTCCTTCGAAATG
>DATABT010000402.1:0-14541 GCA_036259455.1 Longimicrobium sp.
CCTGGGTCGGCAGAACATCGCCCGCCACGCTGGCGAAGCTCAATCAGGAACTGGGCACCAGCATTGACTTTGATGCGCTTTCCGGGTTCGAGGGCGGGCAATGGCGCAAGACATACATCCCATGTAGCGGAAACATGGTGGCTGGTGCCAGCGGAGTGACGGTGGCAACGGGTTTTGACGTGGGCCAGGTAAGTCCCGCCAGCATCGATGCGATGGACTTGCCTCCGGCCACGCGAGACAAGCTCAAGAAGTTCGCCGGCAAAAGCTACAAGGGACAGACGTGCGCCAACGCGAACGCGGCGATGAACAAACTGGGTGTGGAGACGTTTGACCCCGCCGAGGCTGACGCAATAGATTACGCCGTGAAGAAAAAGCATCTTGCCCCGGCGCAGGCGAGCTGGAACGCAACCGTTCCTGTCGGCAAGCCCAAATTTGCGGAGCTTACGCCCGCACAGCAGACAGTGATCTTCAGCCGTACCTATCACCAGGGTACCGGCATGCCACAGACCCCCATCGCCCAGGGATTCTACAAAGCGGCACAGGAAGGGGACTGGCTCACCGCCGAGCAAAAGCTGCGCAACTATGCAGTTACGCCAGACTGGTACAAGAACCGGGTGGCCGCCGAAGCCGATCTGCTGGCGAAAGAGCGAAAGGCGTCAATGCGCTGAATGCCGTGATTCGGCGGTGAGCCGGTGGAAGCGCTGGCTGGTGGAGAGCAGGGCGGCGGCGGATGGATCTCCCTCGGCGACGGAGCGGAGGTCATGGAGTCTCAGCCCCCTCACACCTCCGCCAGCACGATGACACCGGTCGGCAGCGGAGAGGGTGATGCGCTCGGACTTGCGGGGGTTGAGCTTGACGCCGTACGCCGCGTCGTGGTCGAACGCCAGGTCGCAGCGGCGGTAGCCGATGGCCACGTGCCCCTGCCGCCGCGCCGACTCCAGAATCGTGTAGAAGTCCACCGGCCGGTCCGGCTGCACGTAGTCGCCCGCGGGCTTCAGGTAGATTTCGGAGCCCTCGGGGCTGAACAGCTCCTGGAACACGGCCGCCAGCTCGCGGTTCTCCGACACCTGGCTCAGCAGCAGGCTGATCAGCTTGTCGCTCACGATGAAGTCGTCCGCGCGCGTGGCGTCGGCCAGCTCGCGGTTGCGGATGTCCAGCATCTCGCTGACGATGCTGAAGTCCTGGTCCAGCCGGTCGGCGATGTCGCGCAGGTGCAGCAGGGTGACGAGGGTGCGCGCATCCGCCTGCTGCGGATCCGGCGCGTGGCCGTTGCGCCGGGGGAGGTCGCTCAGAACCACGATGTGGTCGTACGACTCCACCGACAGCCCGTCGAGCACCTCGCGGTCGGAGGTATCGCCCCGACGAAAGTGGACGCGCAGGTTGCGGAAGGCGCGCGCGGGTGGACCGTCCTCGCCCGGCGGCACCTCGGCGATGACCGGCCGGTCGGCCACCACCTGCACCAGCGAGCCCGGGCCCACGTAGTTGTCCAGCTCGCGCAGCAGGGTGCCGGCGCGCTCGTTCCACCCCAGCACCAGCGTGCGCTCCGGCGCCGCAGCGGCGGGGGTCGCCGTGCGGATGGCCTCCTCGTCGGGCGGCCCGGGGCTGCCGGAGAGCCGGATGGTGCTGTCGTCCGCGGAGATGGCGATCACGTGGTCCTCGCTGCCCAGCACCGTGTCCATCGGCGGGTTCAGGCTGATGCGGCCGTCCGAAAGGCGCACCCCGATCACGGCGGAGTCGTCGTACGCGCTCAGCAGCTCGCCGAAGCTGCGTCCGGCCAGCGACGGCTCGTGCTTGAAGTAGATCTCGTCGCCGCCGAAGTCCAGCAGCTCCGTGTACGCCACGGAAAGGCCGGACTGGCGGCACGTCTGCGCCGTCACCCGCGCGATCAGCTCGCCGGCGAGCACCAGCTGCGCCTCGTCGCGACCCACCATCCGCGCCACGTCGAAGTTCTTCTTCTCCCGCAGCGAGGCCACGATGTGGTAGCGATGCCCCTCCGGCCGCCCCGGCGCGTTGGTGAGCGCCAGGATCGCCTTGATGACGTGCGGATCGGGATTCTCCACCTCCGGCGCCAGGATGATCACGGAGCGCGCCGCCTCGGGGTTCACGAGCTCCAGCTCCGCCGGGTCGATGGGCGAGCCGTTGCGCACCACGATGCGGGTGCGCCCGGAATCGGGGATGCGCGCCGCGATCTCGTCCAGCATCTCCACCGCGTCCATCTCCGCCAGGACGGCCACGCAGGGGTGCCGCTGGTTCTGGTTGGCCTCGATGAGCTCCGTGAGCACGGTAAAGATCTGCGGCGACCAGCCCAGAATGACGGTGTGGTTCTTCTCCGCCACGAACGACCGGCCCTTGCGCAGCTGGTCCAGCTTGGCCTCGATGCCCGTGGTGAGCACACCGATGAGGGTGCTGACGATGAAGATGCCGCCCAGGGTGATGAGCAGCATCACCAGAAGGAAGCTCCAGCTCCCCTGGTCGCCGCCCATGGTGCCCGCGTCCAGCGTACGCATGAGCCCGGCCCACGCCACGTCCATGAAGCCGCGGTTGTCCGGGTCCAGCTGCAGCGCCACCACCACGCCGGAAAGGATGGCGATCAGCAGCACCGAAACCAGGAACAGCCACGCGATCAGCGCGACCGGCCCCCGGGACATGGTGTTGTCGAACCAGTAGCGAAGCCGGTCGCGGCGGCTGATGGTGTGGTGCATGGGGGATCTGGCGGGGAGGGTGTGTACGGCACCGGCGCGCCGGGTGGAGCGGGGGCGGAACTGCGGCGGGGGTAATCTTTCGCGAACTTTGCCGCGGGTCAACGATGTCGATCAGCCGCGGCAGCCCGCGGTGAAACGGCGCGGCTGCGGCGGCGCCCGCGTCGCGGATGAATTCGCTGCAAAGACAACGTGATGTCGGCCGGCGCCGACGGCTCGTGCCGGGGCGAAGGCCCTGCGCGACGCGGAGGTCTCGAGGGGTGTTCAGCCCTGCGGGGTTTGCGGGGCTTCCCGCTGTTCCAGCCGCGGCTTCAGCCGCCACCTACGGCGGCTCGCCAACGCGCCTCAGGCCGCCGCGCCCCCCACGTGCGCCACGAACAGCCGCTCCAGCTCCGCGGCCGGATCTTCCGTCAACCCGCTGTGGACGCGGCCGCTCTGCAGGACATCGGAGCGGGGGGCGGTGAGCCAGTGGAAGCGCTCGCTGGTGGGGAGCAGGGCGACGGGACCGCCATCCGGCTCTCCGTCGGCGACGGCGCGGAGGCCGTCGAGGTAGCGGCGGAGGAGCTCGACGTCCACGCCTGGAGCGCGGGCGGCCAGCTCCGCAGGGTCGGTCAGCACGCGGATGCCGATGAACTGCGCCGTTCGCGCGTGCAGAATCACCCCGACGGGAACGGCGGTCCCCAGGTGCGGGTGCGGCACCACGCACAGCACGGCGAAGCTGTACGCGATCCAGCGCGGGGCCGCCGGTGCGTCGCTCATCGGCGGCTGTGCAGGCGGCGGGGCGGCTCGGTGGCGGCCTTCGACTTCGCCGCAGCCGCCTCTGCCACGAATGCGCGCGGCGCCTGGATGCGCGTCGTCAGGTACGCAAGGTAGCGCTCGCGCGCGGCGTCCGGCGTCGCGAAGTCCGCGGCGACGAGGGGATCGTCGAGGAGCGCATCCGGCAGCGCGGCGACGACGCCGGCCAGCACGGATTCGGTGAGCGTGGCGGAAAGCTCCGCATCCGCCGCCTCCAGGTCGCCGCTCATCCGCAGCAGCACGTGGTCCTTGATGAGCGGAAAGGGCGTGCGGGTGCGCGCCTCGTCCACCGTGGGCCAGTTGTGCTGCGCGTACAGCGCCGCGCCATGGTCGATGAGCCACGGCCGCCGGTCCCACACCATCAAATTGGGGTTGCGCGCCGTGCGGTCCGGGTTGGTGGTGAACGCGTCCAGCCACACGATGCGCGCCGCCAGCTGCGGCGTCACCAGGTCCCCCGCCGAGGACATCTGGAAGTTGAAGGCGCCGTCCAGGTACCGCAGCCCCACGTTGATTCCCGCGCTGGCCCGCAGCAGGTCCTGGATCTCGGGGTCCGGCTCCGTCTGCCCGAAGTCCGGCAGCAGCTCGATGAGCGCCAGCTCCGGCACCGGCAGGCCCGCCGCCTCGCCGATCATCCCCACCAGCAGCTCGGCGAGGAGCGCCTTGGCGCCCTGCCCCGCCCCGCGGAACTTGGCCACGAACAGCCCGCCGCCGTGCGTCTCCACCACGGCGGGAAGGGTGCCGCCCTCCCGCAGCGGCTGCACGTAGCGCGTGGCGATGTGAACGGGCAGCGGAATCATGGGGCCCCGGCGAGTGTCAGGTCGGGCGAGCGGGCTAAACTACGCGCATTCTGGGCACGCGCCAGCCCGCGAGCAAAATCGGCAATCTTTGCCGGGTCGCGCAGCCTGTGCCGCACGGATTTCACGATCCGAATGTGACGCGCGAGTGACCGGGCGGGGGCAGAGCAATCCGGCGAACCACCACGCAACCGCTGTATACGGCACGCAGCAGCTCCGTGACGGCGGCTCATCAGGAGGACACCAGATACATATTATGCGCCATTAATGACAGAGGTACACGCCCTGCACGGCCGGCGGTGGAAGTGACGGATTTGACGCACGCAACCCCATCCGGCGCGCGAGTTCGCCGGCCACGATGCCGGGTTGCCCCATCCCGCCGTACCCGCACCAATGCCCACGACTACGTCTCGCACGGGAAAGGCCGCTCTCGCACGCAAGGCCCGAGCGCGTCCCACGGCGGCCGAAAACCGCCGCCTGGACGCACTGGTCGCAGCGCTGGACGCCGCCGCTGCGGAGCTGGATACCCGGGGGCGCATCATCCGGTGGAGCACCGGAGCGCGCCGGATGCTCGGCTGGAGCGCGGAGCAGGCCCGTCGGCGTACCCTGGTGGAGCTTGCCAGCGGAGCGGACGATCGGATGCGCGCGGAGACGCTGCTCACCGCTCCTGCCGGGGAGCGGTCCGCACCGCGCACCGCCGTTCTATCCCTTCGCCGGCGGGACGGACGCCACATCCGCTGCGACGTACAGCTCATTCCGCGCGGCGGCCGCCGGGGGGCTACGACGCCGTCTTTCGCTCCGCCTCTCCCGCGGCGCGGGCGGCCGAGACGTTTCGGAGCGTTTTCGACGGAGCCTCCGCCGGCATCCTGGTGCTCTCGGTAGACTGGGTGGTGCTGGACGCGAACCTCGCCGCGGCAAGGCTGTTCGGGTGCGCGCGCGCCGCGCTGGTCGGGTGCACGTTCGATGCGATCGTGCCCGGGCGGGGTCAGGAGACGTTGCGCGCGCGGGGCTTGGCGGGCGGCGGCCCCGCGCGCCTGCTGCACCACATCCGGGTTCCGGGCCAGCGGTCGCGGGTGGTGGAACTCACCCTTACGCCGGGTTCGTACTTCGGCCTGTCGGCCGTACTGGTGTTCGCGTACGACGTTACCCGGCGGTACTCCCGCGGTGACGAGCTCGGACGTGTGCGTGCCCGGCTGCACGCGCTGCTCCTGGCGCTTCCCATGCCCGCGGTGTTCCTGGACCGCGACGGGGGGATCACGTCGTTCAATCCGGCGGCGGCGCAGCTTCTGGAAGGGACGGGCGAGGAGCTTCAGGGCCGGCCCCTCCCGCTGGCGCGCCATCCCGGAGGTGATGAATGGCTGCGCCGCGCCCTGGCCGGGGAGAGCCTGGCGGGCGTGCAGGCGGCGCTCCGCGGTCCGGATGACTCCGCCGTCGGCGTTTCCATCTTCAGCGCCGCGTTGAAAGACCCTGACGGGGGGGCGGAGGGCTGCCTGCTGCTGCTGGCGCGCCAGCCGGACCCCGAGCGGCTGGACGAGCTGGAGCGAGCGCAGCGGCTGAGCGCCCTGGGGGCGCTGGCCAGCCGGGTGGCGCACGACTTCAACAACATCCTCACCGTGGTGGCGGGCGAAACGGACCTGCTCGCGCTGGAGATGCACGAGCATGGGGCGGCACCTTCCGAGGAGTTGCAGGGAATCCGTGACGCCACCGCGCGCGCGGGCGAGCTTACGCGGCAACTCCTGGCCTTCGGGCGGGGCGGCATGGGCCACCGGCGGGTGCTCGACGTGAACGAGGCGGTGCGCGAAGTCAGCCGGATGCTGCGCCGCCTGGTCGGCGAGGACGTAGAGCTGGTGGTGCTCACCGACGCGGAGATGCCGTACGTGTCCATCGCGCCCGGCGAGCTCGACCAGCTGCTGGTGAACCTGGCCGTGAACGCGCGCGATGCCATGGAGAACGGCGGTCAGCTGGTCGTGCAGACGCTCAACCTGCCCGGACGAACCGGCCCGCGTGCGGACGGCGACCCGGAGCGATGGACCGCCGTCCGGGTCGCCGACACCGGCCGCGGAATGGATCCGGACCTGCTGCGGCGCGTCTTCGACCCGTTCTTCACCACGCGGCCGGACGATGGCGGAACCGGCGTGGGGTTGTGGACGGTTGAGCGGATCGTCCGCGACGCGGGCGGGCACGTGCGGGTGCGCAGCGAGCCGGGCGAGGGCACGGAGATGACGATCCTGCTTCCCGGCGCGGAGTCCCCTGCGGAGCACGAGCCCGAGCCGCATCTGGACGGCATGTTGTACGCATCCGCCGGGGCGCTCCCGCGCACCGTGCTGGTGGCGGAGGACAACCCGGCACTCCGGCGGGTCATCCGGCACGCGCTGGAGCGTGCGGGCATCGAGGCAGTGATCGCTCCCGACGGAGAAGCGGCGCTCCAGGAATGGGAGCGCCGCTCGGGGACCGTCGACCTGGTCGTCACCGACGTGGTGATGCCGAAGATGGGTGGCAGGGAGGTGGTGGCGCGAGTCAGGGCGGAGCGCCCGGACTGCCCCGTGCTGCTCATCTCCGGTTATGAGGATCCACGCGAGTGGGCAGAGGCCGCGGGGCTCACGGTGCTCCAGAAGCCGTTCGGCGTGGCGGGGTTCATCCGGGCCGTCGCCGCAGCGCTCCACCCGCCGGGCGCGGGCGCCGGGCCGGAAATCCGGGCGGAGCCGTGCACCGCGCCGTGACCCGCACCGCCGGCTCAGGCCGGCGGCCGCACCGCATTGACGCGCCGCAGGTGCGCGTCGAACACGAAGGGGCCAAAGGGGAGGACCGACGCCGCCAGCGCGGCCAGCACGCGGCGCAGCGGCCAGCGCATCGACACGCTCACCTGGAGCACGGCGGCCACGAAGAGCAGGAACAGCACGCCGTGGATCATCCCCACCACGCGCACCATCTGGGGATGTCCGGCGATGTACTTGAGCGGCATGGCGATGCCGAGCAGCACCAGGAACGAAGCGCCTTCCATCGCTCCGACGGCGCGAAGGCGGGCAAGCGGATCAGTCAGCAACGGCGTATCTCGCTGCGGGGAGCACGGGTGATTCGGAACGCCGCAAAGCTACGCGATTCCGCCGCGCGCGCCACCCCGGGCTCACGCCATCACTCCCCGCGCGGGACGACCGGCTACGGCCCGCCGGAGCCCACGTACACAAGAAAGAGGATCGCCGAGAAGACGAGTGGAGCCGCGGACGCGACCAGGGCGGGCCGGGTGCCCAGCCGCGTCCCCACGTAGTACGCCGTGGCGGGGTCGCCTCCCCCCTCTTCGCTGAACAGCACGTCGGCGCGCACGCCCACCGAGGCCCACTCCGTGAACCCCAGCGAAACGTCGCCCGTGAGCCCCACGGCCGGAACGTGGTCGTTGCCGGGCTCGCCGTCGCGGGGCACGCTGCGGCCGGCGCCGAGCACCCCCGCGCCCACGTCCAGTGCCGTGGCCGCGTCCAGCCAGCGGCGGTAGCGCCCTTTCACTCCCCAGCGCGCGCCGTTCGCGTCGCCGCCCACCAGGACCGATGCCCCCACGGCGTCGTTCGCGTCCAGGTTCAGCATTCCGCCCAGCTCCCACGCCACGTACCAGGTGAGCTCCAGGCTTTGCGTGCGAGTGCCGCCGTTGTAGTCGATGCGCGTGTAGCGCGACCCGGCCACGGGGGTAAAGACGTTCCCCTCCGCCAGCAGAAACGTCCGGCAGGCGGGCGCGGGCCGGCCGCGCCAGCAGAATCCTCCGGCGTTCGGGCTGGACTGGATCTGGGCGTGTCCGGCCTCGCAGAAGATCGCGATGCAGGCCAGGGCGGTGATCAGCCAGAACGGTCGTGAGCGGACACGGGAAGCCGGGATTGGCATGGACCGCCTTTCACGCGGAGGGAAAGCGGCGCCGCGGGATGCGGCGGCCGAACGGAACGACGCAGGAGGTCTGCCACTGGCCGCGGTCCGGACGGAGCACGGGGCCGCCCCCTGGACTGTGCAGGTGTGAACTCCGCGAATCTGTATCTGTTTACCCTTTCACCGCGCCGCTAGCTTCGTGAGTCCCGCACCCGGACGTGCGCGCATGCCCGAAGCACGCGCGTGTGTGCGGGGCGCACGGCACCCAACGAGGCTTCACATGACGAATCGGACGATTCTTGCGCTGGCCGCCACTCTGCTCGTCCTCGGGCACCCGGGCGCGGGGGAGGCGCAGGCGCGGCCTGGCGGAGCAGCCGCGGAGGAGGTGGCGCGGACGGTGGAGGCCATCGCGCGGATGCGAGCGGCTTTCTCGCCCAGCTTCTCACCCGACGGGCGCCACCTCGCGTACATCTCGGTGCAGAGCGGGAGCCCGCAGGTCTGGGTGATGCCGCTCGACGGCGGCGCGGCACCGGTCCAGCTCACCCACGGCGAGGACCCCGCGCTTGCCGTGCACTGGTCGCCGGCGGGCGACTGGCTCGCGTATTCTCTCTGGCCCGGCGGCGGAAACAACTCTCAGATCTACGTGATGCGCCCCGACGGAAGCGCCGCGCGCCGCCTCACCGCCGGCGGGCGCGAGAACAACCTGCTGCACGGCTGGACCGACGACGGCCGGCGGGTGAGGATGGCATCCAACGAGGAGAATCCCGGCGGGATGGATGCCTGGCTGGTGGACCCGGTTTCGGGCGCCAAGACGCGCGTCACGTCGGCCGGCCAGAGCCGGATCACCGACGTGAGCCCGGACGGCCGCCATGCCGTCGTTTCACGTGGCGTTCGCGGTGACCGCAACCTCGTTCTGGTGGACGTGTCGAGCGGCCGCGAGACGCCGCTGACCCCGCACGAGGGGCCCGCGTACTTCGGGTGGGGCGAGTTCTCGCCGGACGGGCGGCGCATCTTCGTGAGCACCAACGGCGATCGCGACCTGGTCGCCTTCGGCGCGATCGACCTGGACGGCGCGGGACGGCCCGATCCCATCCGTCTGCTCGCCGCCCGCGACGACGCCGAAGGCGAGAGCGCCGTGCTCTCCCCCGACGGGCGCATGGCCGTGCTGGTGTGGAACGCCGGTGGGCGCAGCGAGCTGGAGTTCCTGGACACCGGCACCGGCCGCACCCGGCCGGGACCCGTGTTGCCGGTAGACGTGCTCAACAGCGCCGAAACGACCTTCTCGCGCGACGGAGCCATGCTGGCCGTCAGCGGCAGCGGCGCCACCCGGCCCACGGACGTCTACACGGTCGACGTGCGAACCGGCGAAGTCACGCAGCGCACGCAGAGCGCACACGACGGAGTGGACCTTTCCCGCTTCGTTCACCCCGAGCTGGTCCGCTACACCGCCAACGACGGCCTGGCGCTCTCCGGATGGCTCTACCGGCCGGCCGGTGCGTCGGGGCGCGGACCCCTGGTGTTCGTCTATCACGGCGGTCCGGACGGGCAGGCCCGGCCCATGATGCACGACGTGACGCAGGCGCTGGTGGCGCGCGGCATTTCCGTGTTCCACCCCAACGTCCGCGGCTCCACCGGGTTCGGCAAGCGGTTTCTCAACCTGGACAACGGCGCCTTGCGGGTGAACGCCATCCGCGACATCGAGGCCACCACCCGGGCGCTGGTCGGCCGCGGCATCGCCGATCCGGAGCGGCTGGGGATCTTGGGGGGCTCCTACGGCGGCTACATGGTGATGGCGGGGATCACGGAGTATCCGGAGATGTTCGCGGCGGCCGTGAACCTGTTCGGGATCGTGAACTTCGAAACCTTTTTCGCGCACACGGAGCCGTGGATGGCGGCGATTTCCAGGCTGGAATACGGTGACCCCGAGACGCAGCGCGACGTGCTTCGCCGCCTGTCGCCCATCCACAGGCTCGACCGCGTCCGTACGCCTCTGCTGATCCAGCACGGGGCCAACGACACCAACGTGCCGGTGATGGAGACGGAGCAGATCGTGGAGCATCTGCGCCGCCGCCAGGTTCCGGTCGAGTATCTCCTGTTCCCCGACGAAGGGCATGGCTGGCAGAAGGTGCCGAACCGGGTGCGCTCCACCGTCGGCATCGTGGTTTTTTTCGATGAATGGCTGAACCGGTAGAGTCCGGAACCGGACCGCCGCCGTCAACTGGCGCGGCAGCCGCGGGGGAGGGTGTTGCTACACTCGAACGTCCAGCGGATTGGTGTCCTGAGTCATTCGGCGCTACGCGCACCCTGTAGGATGAAAGGGGCTCGCGTCGCGGGTGTCATTTCGAAGGAGGCGCCTGCGTGATCGCCGCCGGTGCAGGAACCTGTGGGGGCGCCGGCTGAGAAATCTACTCGCCCGGGCAGGTGCCACGCCCCACTCGACGGAGTTCGACCGGATCCCTTTCCATTCAGGGACCGCCGCACAAGGCTTTGTTGGTGCTCGATCTACGGCGGCGACCGAAGGATCTCGCCCGCGATACAGGGACGCGGGGCCCTCGCAGGAGGGCGGCCTCCCGGCCCGGCGTCGAGTAGATCCTTCGGTCGCGCCCCACCGGCTGCAATCAACGGAGTTCCGCGAGGGCGCTCCCTCAGGGAATCAAATGCCCTGGCGGACGCGACCCCAGGTTTCGCAACACCCTCGGGGCCGGGCAGATTGTGGGCCCCTGTACGGCCGTGCACCCGTTCCGCTCCCGAGCGCCGATGCCCCCCACGCAGTCCTCCGCCGAGCCCTTTGCGTACGAACGGCTGGCCGCCGACGTCGCCGCGCTGATCCGGTCGGGAACGCTGCGGCCGGGAGATCGCCTCCCGTCGGTGCGCCGGATGAGCGTGCAGAGGGGCGTGAGCATCCCCACCGTAATGCAGGCATACCGCGTGCTCGAGGCACGCCGCGTCATCGCGGCGCGCCCGCGGTCGGGGTTCTACGTACGGCAGCCGGAGCGCCCGCCCGTTCCGGAACCCGGCGCCCCGGCCCGGCTCGCCGGCGAGATCACCACCGGCGACCTGATCACGCGGTGCGTGGAGATGGTGTGCGATCCCACGCTCATCCCCCTGGGCACCGCGCTTCCCGACCCGGACCTTCTCCCCTCGGCCACGCTGGCGCGGCTGCTGGGCCGTGCCGCGCGACGGGACGCGAACCGCAGCACGTCGTACCTTGGCGCCTCGGGGCTGGAAGAGCTCCGGCTGCAGATCGCGCGGAGAGCGATCGACGCCGGCGCCACCGTCGCCGCCGGCGACGTGGTGGTCACCTGCGGGTGCGCCGAAGCGGTGGTGCTGTGCCTGCGCGCACTCACCCGGCCGGGGGATACGGTGGCGGTGGAGTCGCCGACCTATTTCGGAACGCTTCAGGCGCTGCAGACGCTTCGGCTCAGGGCGCTGGAAATCCCGGTGGACCACGACACCGGAATTTCGCTGGAGGTGCTCGCCGCGGCACTGGACCGCGGCGGAATCACCGCCGTG
Source organism: Longimicrobium sp. (assembly GCA_036259455.1). Classification (GTDB taxonomy): domain Bacteria; phylum Gemmatimonadota; class Gemmatimonadetes; order Longimicrobiales; family Longimicrobiaceae; genus Longimicrobium. The sequence continues at coordinate 11,648 of DATABT010000402.1, forward strand.
GTCGTCACGCCCAACGTCCACAATCCGCTCGGATGCGTGATGCCGGACGACAGGAAGCGGGCGCTGATGGAGCTGGCCGCGGCCCACGACGTCCCCGTCATCGAAGACGAGACCTACGCCGAGCTGTATTTCGGGCCTCAGCGCCCCAGGTCTCTGCAGGCGTTCGACCGGGCGGGACTCGTCCTTTCCTGCGGAAGCATCTCCAAGACGCTCGCCCCCGGATTCCGCATCGGCTGGGCGGTCGTCCCCCGGCACAAAAACGCGGTTCTGCATCACAAGATGGCCACGACCGTTGCCAGCCCGGTGCCCACGCAGCTCGCGATCGCGGAATACCTGGCCTCCCGCGCGTACGATCCGCACCTGCGCCGGCTGCGGCGCACCTTTCGCGGCAGCGTGGACCGCTTTGCGTCGGAAGTGGAGCGCCGCCTTCCGGGGCCCACCCGGCTGAGCCGTCCCGCCGGGGGATTCCTGCTCTGGGCGCAGCTCCCCGGGCCCGTCGACACCGTGGCCGTGCAGCGGCGAGCCCTGGCGCGCGGGCTCAGCCTCGCTCCCGGGCCCGCGTTCTCCGCTCGCGGAGAGTACGGAAGCTACGTGAGGTTGAACGCGGGATACCGGTGGTCGGAGCGTACCGGCGCAGCACTGGCGCTCCTGGCGGACCTGATCGCCACGCAGCCGGAGCCGTAGAGCGGGATCATGCCTGGGCTGCACGCGGCCGCGCCGCCGGCTCCGAACGGCGGCCATGGCGTCGTCGTGGGCGCGGCCCGCGATCGCCGGAACGGACCCGGCCCGGCACCGCTCATCCCTCCGCGTGCGCCACGTCTTCCCACTCCGACGGCGGCCCCTGGCGGTACAGGTGGCCGCGGTTCACGCCCAGCCAGGCGCCGTCGCGCAGGCGGATGTACCACGCGGGCTGGCCCTCTGCGGTCATGAAGGTGTGCAGCCACCGCTTGCCGTTCAGCGCCAGCACCAGTTCGGGCAGGCGGCCCTCCAGCTCCACGCCCAGGATCGTGTGCCCCTGCAGCGAGGCCACGCCACGCGTGATGCGCGGGTTGGTGCTCCAGCTGCCGAACTGGATGGCGCCGGGGCTCTCCACCCGCCAGCCCCACTCCAGCAGCAGGCTCACCTCCCCCTTGTGGTGGACGACCTCGCCGCGTTTGCGGTAGGTGCGCGTGTACCTGGTCAGCGCGCCCAGCTCCAGCAGGATCGCAGAGCCGAAGCCCCGCTCCGCGAGGGAGATGGGCATCCCCGCCAGCGGCCGCGTGAGCTCACGGAACTGCTCGCGGGTCAGAAGGGTGCGGCCGGGCGTGCGGGGCATGCGTGGGGGCGAGAGAAGCAGAGGGGTGATCGAAAGCGCGTCACGGGCAGGGATGCCAGCGGTGGTCCGTGATCCGCCGGAGAGCGCGAGGCGGCGATTCAATCGTCCGGGCTCGAGCGGTACCTGCTGCCGGGCGGCTCCACCCAGATCCGGTCACGCAGCGGCTCGTCCTGGAACTTCGCGAGATGCTCCAGCTTCTGGCGGGCGACTTCGCGGGCTTCGGCTTCGGTGTCGAACTCGCCGATGAAGTAGTCCTCGCGGGCGAAGGTGTCATGCCCGTACACCCGCCACGGCCCGCCCTCGCCGCGGCTGGACCACAGCTTCCAGGCGATGCTCAGCGCGCACGAACCGAACACCGCGGCCGTGAACAGCCGCATCCGGGCATCGCCGCCCGCCCCGACCCAGACTCCGGCCACCACGATCAGCGCCAGAACCACGGCCGCCATCCGCCGGTCCGCCATGCCGCCTCCACGCACGCGGTGAAAGGCTACCGCCTGGTCACGATCCGCATCCCGTTGGGCGCCACGCCGGGCTTCGGCGGCTCGGGCGCCTTCGGGGCGGGCGCGGACGGCTTGCGGTCGCGGGGGGCATCCTTCTGCTGCGCCGGCTTCCCCGCCCCGCCGGCGGGACGGGCGGCGCCGGGCTGCGTTTTCATCGACAGGGCAATGCGCTTGCGGGGCACGTCCACCGACATCACCCGCACCGTCACGCGGTCGCCCACCTTCACCGCCTCGTTGGGATCGCGGACAAAGCGGTCGCTGAGCTCCGAGACGTGGACCAGGCCGTCCTGGTGCACCCCCACGTCCACGAACGCGCCGAACGCCACCACGTTCGTCACCGTCCCCTGCAGCGACATCCCCTCCTTCAGGTCCTCGATGGACTGCACGTCGTCGCGGAAGGCGGGCGCCTCGAACTGCTCGCGCGGGTCGCGGCCGGGCTTCTTGAGCTCCGCCACGATGTCTTCCAGCGTCGGCAGGCCGACCCCATCGCCCACGTACTTCTTCAGGTCGATGCGGCTGACCGCGGCCTCGTTCCCCACCAGCGTCGTCATGTCCACCGACAGATCTTTCGCGATCTGCTCGACCAGCCTGTAGCGCTCCGGGTGCACCGCGCTGGCGTCCAGCGGGTGCGCGCCGCCGCGGACGCGCAGGAAGCCCGCGGCCTGCTCGTACGTCTTGGGCCCCAGGCCGGGCACCTTCTTCAGCAGCTCCGCGCGCGAGCGGAACGGCCCCTCGCCGTCGCGCTGCTGCACGATGCGCTGCGCCACCGTGGGCCCGATCCCCGCCACGTAGCTCAGCAGCGCGGGCGAGGCCGTGTTCAGCTCCACGCCCACGCGGTTCACGCAGCTCTCCACCGTCTCGTCCAGCCGCCGCTTCAGGCGCGTCTGCGAGACGTCGTGCTGGTACTGCCCCACGCCGATGGACTTGGGATCGATCTTCACCAGCTCCGCCAGCGGGTCCTGCAGCCGGCGGGCGATGGAGACGGCGGAGCGCATCGTAAGGTCCAGCTCCGGGAACTCGTCCCGCGCGATGTCCGACGCGGAGTAGACCGACGCGCCCGCCTCGTTCACCATCACCAC
>DATABT010000403.1:0-1738 GCA_036259455.1 Longimicrobium sp.
CGCCCGCGGACGGAGCGCCGCCCGGGACCACCGCCGGTGCATACGATCCGATCGCCCGCCGGTCGTCCGGGCAGATGGCCGCCGCGCGCAGCGTGACCTCCGTCCGCCGCCCGGCGCGCTCCACCGCCAGCCGCACGGACGCACCCGGTCGCAGTGCCCACAGCCGCCGCGCGCCCTCCGCCGACGTGACCGGCGCGCCGTCCGCGGCCACGATCACGTCCCCGGCGCGCAGCACGCCCTCCGCGGGGCCGCCCGCCTCCACCCCGTCCACCACGATCCCCGAGCGAAAGCGCCACGGCCGCGCGTCCGTGGGCGCAGAGTTCACCGTGCAGTCGCAGGCAATGCGCACGCCCAGGTGGCCGCGCGCCTCGTCCGCCGCGCACCCCCCCTGCGCCCCCGGCGCGGGCGACGCGGAGAGCGGCAGCATGGCCGCGCACAGCAGCGCGAACCGGCGCAGGACGATCATCATCATCCGCTCCCTCAGAACCAGGTGACGCGGTACAGCACCGTCTCCGGCGCTCCTCCCTCCGCCTGGCGCGCCGCGGACGCCTCGTCCCGCGCCCGGGCCACCCCGAAGCCCACGCCCGTTCCCGCGACGAACAGCGCCAGCGACGCCGCCAGCGCCGTCACCAGCCGCGGCCGGATGCGCCGCCGCCACGGCGAGAGCCGGATGACGGCGGAATCGGGGGATTCCAGCCCCGCCTCGATCGCCGCCCACACCTCCCGCGCGGGAAGCGGCGGCGGCGGGCGATAGCCGGCCAGCGCGCGGCGAAGCTCGTCTGGAAGGCGGTCGTCGTCACGGGTCATCGGGCATCCTCCGGGGCCAGGTCCGCCAGCGCCTCGCGCAGCAGCGCGCGGGCGCGGGAAAGGCGCGCGCGCGACGAGCCGGGGGCAATGCCCAGCGCCTGCGCGATCTCTTCGTGCGTGTACTCTTCCAGGTCGTGCATCAGCAGCACCGTGCGAAGCTTTTCGCCCAGCGCGTCCACCGCCGCGTGCACCCGCCGCCGCACGAACGGCTCGCCCGAGGGCGCCTCCGCCGCCCCGGGCACCGGAAAGCGCAGCAGCGTCTCGTCCCGCCGCCGCTGGGTGCGGCGCTGGTCGCGCAGCAGGTTGACGGCGATGCGGCCCAGCCAGCCGCGCAGCGACCCCGATTCCCCGAACCGCCCGATCTTGCGAAAGGCGGCCAGGAACGTCTCCTGGGTCACGTCCTGCGCCACGTCGTAGTCGCCGCACAGCCGGTAGACCAGCGACCACAGGCGCGGCCCCTCGCGCTCGAAGAGCGCGCGTCGCGCGTCGGGGTCGTCGCCCCGCAGACGGGGCACCAGCGGATCGGCGGGGGGCAAGGCGGCATCTCGCGGGGGAATCTTTCGTCCTGCTCACCCATCATGACGGTACGAACGTGCCGGAGCGTTGCATCGAGGGGGACTCCTATCAGGTGCGTGAGTGCGTGAGTGGACAGCCCGCCCCCAGCCGATCGGACAAGCGGGTAACCCGCCCCGAAGAACGCGCGCCCACGAACGAAAAAGGCCCGGCATCACGCCGGGCCTCGTCACTCCATCACGACCGCACTCACGCACTTTCACTCCGCCGACGAATCCCGCTCCCCCTCCGCCTGCGAGGGCTTGTCCTCCGGTCCGTCCAGCCGCTGCTCCGTGGGCGTGGCGGGCCGCTCGGGCTCCGGCTGGTCCTGCTCGTCGGCCGTGTGCGGGCTCTTGTCCTCGTAGCGCGGGTCTTTCAC
>DATABT010000404.1:0-2393 GCA_036259455.1 Longimicrobium sp.
GCCCGGGCGGTACTGGCCCGGGCGCGCGTCGACGCCGCCGTGGATCCCGAGTCGCGGATCTCCATCCCCTACGACGAGGCGGTCCTGCTCATGCTGCTGGGCGACCGGGCCCAGGCGCGGGAGCGCCTGCAGGTGTACGTGGCACTGCGCCCCTCCATGCGCGAGATCGTGGACCGCGACCCGCTGGTGCGGCCGCTCACCGCCCCCGACCCCACCGGTGCGCGATGAAGCGGTCCGCCCGGGTCACGTGCGTGCGGCGCTGCGCGTCCACGCTCACGAAGCCCAGCTGCCGCAGCGGCTCCACCCGGCGCACCGTCTCCTGCACGCCCTGCTCCGTGATCTCCGCCCACTCCGAGGTGGGCAGGTGCACCAGACCGTATACCTCTTCGGCCTGGGGCTCCGTCCATACGCGGTGAATGTCCGCAAGGTCCGGCAACGCCTGCAATCCGCCCTTGGAGGCGTAGTAGGGAAAGAGGAACTGCTCGACGGCCGCCGTGCTCCAGAAGATCGCGTCGGCCAAGCGGGCCACGTTCCTCGTCACGCCGTCGCCCGCCGGGGCGAACCACATGCCCCCCAGGTACGGCCGGTCGTTGGGAACGGACGCCGTGTGCACGGGGACCACGATGTCGCCGGCGTGCAGCGGGGGGATGCTCTCGAACGGCCCCACGAACCCCTGCTGCCCCGCCGGAAACACGAAGTACCGGTAGCCGCGGATGGAGGCGGCCCAGTCGGCCAGGGCGCGGAGCTCCACGTAGTCGGGGTGCTGGGAGCTGCCGTCCACGCCGCGCCGGTAGTCCACCGTCGCGGCCTCGGTCAGCGCCGGGGGCGTGGCGCTCACCAGCCCCCTGGCCATGAACTGCACCAGCGGCTCCGCCTGCAGATCGGACGAGCCGGCCAGGGCGAACACCACCCAGATGGCCCGCTCCAGCCCCAGCGTCACGCCGGTCTCGTAGCTGGTCATGTGGATCAGCGCGTACACCGTCACCCTGTCGACGTGGTACCAGTTCCACGCCCGCTGCACCTGCGTGAGCACCTGCGAGGCGCTGTCGCCCCCGCACGAGGCCACGTACGGGAACAGGAACTTCTGCACCGCAGCGTCGCTCCAGAACACCGCGTCGGCCGTGCCCACCGAGGGGGTGAACGTGCCGCTGGCGTTCTCCTGGTCCGAGACCGCGAGGGTCACCTGGTTGGCCGGGAACTTTCCGTCGTCCAGCGTGGGGACCAGGACGTCGTCGTCGGCCAGCGGGGCGCCCGCGACCCTGCGCTCCAGCGTCGCCCCGCCGCGGAAGAAGAAGTCCACCTCCTGATTGGCCACGCTCACGGCCGATTCCGCCAGCTGGCGCAGCTGCTGGTAGTTCTCGGGCACCACGGTGGTCAGGGGCGTGGCCGCCTCCTCGAAGGCCCCGTCCAGCACGGCGGTGGGGGTCGATTGCTCCGTCATGGTCGTGTCTCCGGTATCGAGTGGTCGGGACTTCTTTCCCGCACCGGCGGCCCCCCTGGCCGCACGGTCGCAGGAAAGATGAGCGCGCACCATCAAGCCGCTTTCCGGGTTCGCCTCAATCTGTTCCTCTCAACCCCGCAAGTCGTTTCCGGATGTTGATTTAGTCATGGATGATCTTCGCCCGGACCCCTCACGGAAGCGGGTGAAGCCCGCCGCCGGCCGGCCGCCCGGGCACGGCGAGTAGACTTTCTGCCGGTACCAGACGGCGGAGGCGGCACTCGCGCCGCGCTTTCGCCGGAGTGCCAGGTTCGGGAGGCCACCGCCCCGGGTCCTGACGCGATCCCCGTCCGCTATTCCCTATTCCCTATTCCCTATTCCCTGTCCCCTCGCATTCCGTTCCCAAGCTGGCGCAAACGGTCCCGTTGCCGCGAAGAGTCCACGCCGGTACATTTCCGCCCTCACCGGCACGTTCCCATGGCGCCGCCGCGCGCGCGCCGCTCCCGCAAGGTTTCCATCCCCGCTCGATGGCGTCGGACGACACTCCGCTGATGCAGCAGTGGCGCGAAGTCAAGGCGCGCCACCCGGATGCGCTCGTCTTCTTTCGCGTCGGCGACTTCTACGAGCTCTTCAACGAAGACGCGGTCGAGGGGAGCAAGCTCCTGGACCTGACGCTCACTTCGCGCAACAACGGCAGCAGCAAGGCCCCGCTGGCGGGCATTCCCGCGCACGCGCTGGAGAACTACCTGCGGCGGCTGGTGGCCTCTGGAAAGCGCGTGGCCATCTGCGACCAGGTGGAAGATCCGGCGCTGGCCAAGGGGCTGGTCAGGCGCGAGGTGACGGAGATGGTTACGCCCGGCGCCGTCTTCAGCGACGCGCTGCTGGACGCCCGCCGCAACAACTACCTGGCCGCCGTCGCGGGCGAGGCGGCGGGCGCGGGGCCGCTGGGGCTGGC
>DATABT010000405.1:0-3043 GCA_036259455.1 Longimicrobium sp.
CACGAAGTCCGCGATGAGCCAATTTTCCGGATTTGATATGAGGCCGCCGGAACGCACGGGTGATCCTCCGCGATGACCATCTTCCAGAACGTCACCAGGGGGAGCTTCGTCCAGGGCTCCGGGATACTGGCCATCGTCGCCGGCAGCACCGGGGTGCACCTGACGCGCTGGGGGATGTTCGGATTCGTCCTGACCGGCATCCCCCTCTGGTGCTTCGGGGTTGTGGCGGCAGCGGGCGGAGTCATGTTCTTCCTGGGGCCGATGATGTACGGCTCGGCCTCCGTCGCCCCGGCGGCGAGATCGCCGGGTCAGCCGGAGCGGATGCTGTTTCTCTACCTGCGCCCGTTCGAGCTCGACGCGCGGAACGTCCTGCAGCTGTTCGTGGGTGCCTCCGCCGGAATCCTGGCCTACGCCAACCTGCTGGACGGCGCCTGGATACCGGTGGCCTTCCTGCCCGTCATTCTGAACATCAGCAAGGAGCAGAGCTTCAGGGACGCCCTGAGTCCGCTGGGCGACTTTATCGCCTTCGGCAGGCCGGGGGAGAGGCTGCAGCCGGTCGGGGCGTCGCGGCTCTACCTGGAGGATGGGTGGAAGGAGGAGATCACCGGCTACATGGCCCGGGCCAGGCTGGTGATCGTGCGGCCGGGCAACAGCCGCAGCATCCGCTGGGAAGTCAGGCAGGTCCTTGAGACGGTGCCGCCCGAGAGGATTCTGTTCTACCTCCGCTTTCGCGGGTGGGGCCGGAAGAAGGAGCAGGCCTACAGGGCGTTCAGGCGCAGTGTGCGCAGGCACCTGGGCGCGGAGCTGCCCGAGCGGCTCGGCGACGAACGGTACCTGGCGTTCGATGCCGCGGGGAGGCCTCGCTTCATCCGCGAAGCCAGCCGCCCATCCGAGCTGGTTCGGCAGTTCTTCTCCCGTTCCGGCGACGTCACGACGGACCGGTTCCGCCCCGTCCTCCAGGCAGTCGGCCTCGAGCCTCGCGTCCAGGCGAACAACCTGCTGGACAGGCTGACGCACGTTTTCGTCTGGCTGGGCGCCCTCTTCTCCATCACGGTGGTCGGTGGGGCCCTGCTCTACCTGCTGTTCGTCCTGATGATCATCTCTTACGTTTTCCTCCTTCGGCTCGCGCTGGCGGTGTAACCAGCTCCTCAGCGCATGCACACACTTCCGCTGCAAGGGAGGCGAAGCCATGACCACTCCACCGCCCGAGCGGGTGCTGGACCTGCGCTCCATCTTTGGCGTCCAGGCGCGGATCACGACGTCGTCCGAGGCCACCGCCGGCGAATACGTGGAGATGGACTGCACCGCCGAGCCGGGCAGCACCACCATGATCCACTATCACCCGGAGCAGGAGGAAAACTTTCACGTCCTGGATGGAACGCTGGAGGTGCTGCGGGACGGGCGGTGGGGCACGGTACAGGCCGGCGAGGCGGTCACCGTGCCCAGGGGCGCCGTGCACGCGTGGCGCAACGCGAGTGGCCGGCCCGTGCGCTTTCGCAACGTCCATCGGCCCGCGCTGGGATTTCAGGGCCAGATGGAGACGCTGGACCGGCTGGTGAAGGCCGGCAAGGTCCGGGGAACGAAGGACCCGCGCTCGCTGATCTACATGTCGATGTCGGCCGTGCGGCACCGGCCGGACGTGACCGTAAAGCCACCGCAATGGGTGGTGAACCTGATGGCTTTCATCGGCCGGCGCCTTGGCTTTACCCTCGACGGGTAGGCCCGGAACCCGGTCCGGCCCCGTACGGGATGCGCCTGGCGTCCGGCCGCGGGGAAACTCGGCGGATCGATACCCATGCGCTCCCAAGGAACGAGCCGGACGCGCGCCCGGCGCCAGAGGGGGTGTGGCGCGGTGGCGGCGGATCTGATATGAGGCCGAGAGGGTGTTGAAAAATCTCTCCCCGGCCCGACGTCATCCTGAGTCATTCGGCGCTACGCGCACCCTGCGCGATGAAAGCCGCTCGCACCGCGGCTGTCATTTCGAAGGAGGCGCCTGCGTGACCGCTGCTGGTGCAGGAATCCGTGGCGCCGACTGAGAAATCTACTCGCCCGGGCAGGTGCCACGCCCCACTCGACGAACCTCGCCCGAATCCCTTTCCGTTCAGGGAGCCGCCGCGCAGGTCCTTGCCCGTGCAGGATCTACGGCGGCGACCGAAGAACCTTGCGGGCAAAGCGACGGGCCCGCTTCGGTGCGAGGGACGGGGACTTCCCTTCGCGGACAAGGTCCTTCGGTCGCGCCCAACGCATTGTGCCGACGAAGTTCCGTGAGGGCCTCCCGAGGGTTGCGAAACCAGGGGTTGCCTCCGCCAAGGCATTTGATTTCCTGAGGGGGCGCCCTCGCGGAACTCATTTGATTCCAGTCGGTTCAGCGCGACCGAAGGATCTACTCAACCCCGGCTGGGAGGCCGCCTTCCTGCGAGGGCGCCGCGTCCCCGGTATCGCGGGCGAGATCCTTCGGTCGCCGCCGTAGATCGTGCACCAACAAGGACGTGTGTGGCGGCTCCCTCAGGAAACCAATCCGCTGGACGTTCGAGTTCAGCGACACCCTCGCTCGCGTAGAGTCTGCGGGCGGGTGACCGCGTGACGGTTCCCCGGACGGGGGCGATTGACAGGCGCACGGCGGGATCGTCATCCTTGCTGACCGAGACGCATCCGCCGTGGCGCCCGCGCCGCGATCAACCTCCGTGGCCACCCGACCATGTCCGACGATTCCCGCGCCGTTCCCACGCCCGTCGCCGACTACCACCACCTGCGCCTGACGGCCGAATGGGCGTCGTCGCTGCGGGACCGCCAGGTGGGTTTCGCCGTGCGCGAGGGCGCGCTCTGGCTGGAGGGGGCGGATGCGCCCGCGGACGCGCGGCCGGCGCTGCGCATCCCCGCCGCAACCGCGGGGCGGTACGGCGCCGTGGCCGCCCTCACCCTCACCGCCGCCGGCGTGGACGAGCCGCTGGACCTGGCGCCGTTCGGGGTGGACGCGCTCTTCTGGAGCGAGTCCGCCGTGGAGAAGTTCCTGGTCCCCTACTACGCCTCCATCGCGGGGTGG
>DATABT010000406.1:0-6279 GCA_036259455.1 Longimicrobium sp.
ACCAGGTCCTCGAACTGGTGGATGCGGTCGTCGTACCAGAGGTCTTCCTCGCCCACGGACAGCACGTACTGCAGGTCCGGAAGCGCGCCCAGGAACTGCTCGAAGCGGGCCAGGTAGTCCACGCCCTCCCAGTTCTCGGCCGTGACCACGGCCACGGACTCCGAGTGCCGCAGCATGTACTGCAGCTCCGGCGGCGTGAATCGCGGGTTGAGCGGAACGATGACGGCGCCCAGCCTGGCCGCCGCGAAGGTGGCGACGACGAACTCGGGCCAGTTGGGAAGGGTGAGCGCAATGCGGTCCCCGGCCTCGATCCCCAGCTCGTGGAGCGCCGCCGCCAGGGCGTCGGCCTGCGCGTCCACCTGCGCGTACGTGAGCCTGCGGTCTTCGAACGCAACGAAGGGCCGCCGCGGGTCTTCCGCCACGCGCAGCGCAAGGCTGTCCGCGAGGGTCAGACCACGAAAGCGGTCGCGTAGCGCCATGTAACCTCCGTCCGGGTGCCTGGCCTGGTAACGACGGGCAGAAACATAGCCAGCGGCAGGTAAACCGTCAAATTGTGACCCGCCAACCTTTCCGGGGTCGCCGGACCGGCTCTTCGCGAGGCTTTTTCTCGCGCGGAGGCAGGGCGATGGACGACGAGGAAGCGATGAATCACCGGGCTCTCCGCGCTCCCGGCGGGCCCTCCCCCGCCGGGCCTTTTGCTCGCCCTCGCAACGGCCGGCGACCCCTCCCCCAACCCCGGGGGAGGGGTGATCCATGGGATGGTTTTTGGCGTTTCCGCAGGCCGGCGCGCCAGAATTCTCCCCTCTCCGCGAGGAACGAGCGGGGAGGGCCGGGGAGGGGCCCACCCGGCACGTTCCCGCCGTCCTCCGTTCTTCCGCGCGATGGGGTCGCGGGACCGGAAAAACCAGGGGGCTCACGCGAGCCCTGCGTTCTGCCGGCTCGCGGTTCAGGCCACCGCGGCCAGCGCGGCGGATTGCGCGGGCTCCTCCTCCGCTTTTGCCGCGGCCTCGGGCGTGGGGAGGGTGAAGTGGAAGATGCTCCCTTCGCCCGGCTCGCTTTCCACCCAGATGCGGCCGCCGTGCGCCTCCACGATGCCGCGGGCAATGGCCAGCCCCAGGCCCAGCCCGCGGCGGTCGCCGTCGTCGGCCTGCCAGAACCGCCCGAACACGTGCGGCAGCGCCTCTGGCGAGATGCCGGCGCCGGTGTCGATCACCGAGATGCGCAGCTCATCCCCCTCGCACGCGGCGGCGAGGGTCACGGAGCCGCCTTCGGGGGTGAACTTGATGGCGTTGCCGACCAGGTTGCTGATCACCTGCATCACCCGCGCGCCGTCCACCCGCATGCGCGGCAGCCCCCTGATCCCCCGCGTGCCGAAGGTGATGCCGCGCGCCTCCGCCAGCGGCCGCAGCATGGCGGACGCCTCGGCCATCAGCAGCGACACGTCCTCGTCCTTCGGCGAGAGCGCCATCTTGCCGCCCGTGATGCGCGACACGTCCAGCAGGTCCTGGATCAGCCGGTTCATCCGCTCCGCCGAGCGCTTTACGGTGCTCAGGTGCCGGCGCTGGAAGGCGTGCTGCGCGTCGTCGGCCGTGGTGTCCAGCAGCAGCTCCGCGCCCAGCGAGATGGTGGAGAGCGGGTTGCGCAGGTCGTGCGCGACCACGGCCAGCATCTCGTCCCGCGCGCGGGTGGCGGCCTGCGCCTGCGCGAAGAGGCGGGCGTTCTCCACCGCCAGCGCGGCGCGGCTGGCCAGCTCCTGCGCCAGATCGAGGTCATCCTGGTCGAAGCGGCGGCCGGACTCGGCGGACGCGAACGTGATGCCGCCGATCACGCGGTCGCCCGCCCGCAGCGGCACCACCATGGCCGAGCGCGGGCCGATCACGCCCACCAGCGCCTCCATGACCGGCGCCGCGCCCGTGATCTCGCGGATGAACGACTCCGGCACCTCGCTCAGCAGCACCGCATCGCCGGTGGCGAACATCGCGGCGAAAGGATGGTGCCGCGTGCGCTCGGCGGGCGCCATGGACCGGATCATTCCTTCCTTTTCCGGGTCCACGTGCGCGGCGCCCACCTGGCGGTAGGTCTCGTCCGGCTCCAGCACGTCCACCACGCACAGGTCCGCCACCTCGGGCACCGCCAGCCGCGCCAGCTGCCCCAGCGTGGTGGACGTGTCGAACGACGAGCCGAGCACGCGGCTGGCCTCGGCCAGGAACGCCGCGCGCCGCTCCGCCCGCTCCGCCTCTTCGCGGGCCTGGCGCTGGCGCAGGTAAAGGACGCGCGTCTCCAGCAGGTTGCGCACGCGCAGCAGCACCTCCACCACGTCGAAGGGCTTGGTGAGGAAGTCGCGCGCGCCGCCGCTGAGGGCCCGCTCGCGCGCCTGGCTGGTGACGTCGGCGGTCAGGACGAGCACCGGCACGTAGTCGTCCGCGGGAACGTGCTCCTGCAGCTCGCGCAGCACGGCGAAGCCATCCTTGAAGGGCATGTGCAGGTCCAGCAGCACCAGGTCCGGGCGGTGCTCGTCCATCATCGCGAGCACCTTGCGGGGGTCGGTGGTGCGGGAGAGCGACGTGTAGCCCTCGGAGGCAAGGAACCCTTCCAGCAGGTCCAGGTTGGCCTCCTCGTCGTCCACCAGCAGGATGGAACGGGAGGTGAGCGTGTCGGCGTTCATGACGTGCACTTCAGGGATGGGGTTCCCGCGCGGGCAGTGCTTCCAGCGGACGCGGTGAATGATGCTCATCGCACCCGTCCGGCGCATGGGAAAGATGACCCATCCGCCGCCATCCTCCTAGAAAAAAGAATGGCTCACGCGGAACCGCGGACGCACGGAGAAAAGAAAGAGCAAAGGGCATTGCACGCAGAGCAGCAGAGGAGCAGAGGACGGGCGGGTTCCTCTGCTCCTCTGCTCCTCTGCCTCTCTGCTGCTCTGCTGCTCTGCGAGCATGCCTTTGAAGTTCAGGCCGCGGCGGGAAGCAGCCGGTCGATGGTGGACAGGAACTCGTCCACGTCCAGCGGCTTGGTGAGGTACGCGTCCGCCCCCTGCGCCCGCAGCCGGTCGATGGTGCGCGGCGTGGCGTCGGCGCTGATCATCACCACCGGGATGCGCGCCGTGCGCTTGTCGGCCCGCAGGCGGCGCAGCACCTCGTCGCCCTGCACGTCCGGCAGGTGCAGGTCCAGCAGCACCAGGTCCGGCATGTGCTCGCACGCCAGCTCCGCCCCCAGCCGCCCCTGCAGCGCAGGGATGGTCTTCCACCCCGGCCGCGCGGCCAGGATGGTTTCCACCAGGCTCAGGTTTGCCAGGTTGTCCTCCACGTACAGCAGCGTCACCGGCTGGCCGCCGGGCGCCGGGAGCGGCGCCTGCTGCGCGGGCGCGGGGCGCAGCGCCAGCCCCTCTACCGGGTCGCGGCTCAGCCGCAGGTCCACCGCGAAGGTGCTGCCGTCGGCGCCGCTGCGCTCCAGCACCAGGTCGCCGCCCATGGCCTGCACCAGCCGCCGCGAGAGCGCCAGCCCCAACCCCGTGCCCTCCACGTCGCTGTACTCCGCGCCCAGGCGGTTGAACGGGACGAAGAGCTGGTCCACCTTTTCCGGCGTGATCCCCACGCCCGTGTCCTGCACGCGCAGCCGCACCCGGGGGTCGCCGCCCTCCCCGGCGGCCATCCGCTCCCACTCCAGCCGCACCTCGCCCCCGGGGCGGTTGTACTTGATGGCGTTGGACAGCAGGTTCAGCAGCACCTGCACCAGCCGCTGCCGGTCCGCGCGGACGAAGAACGAGTCCTCCGGCGCCGCCACCCCGTTCAGCACGATCCCCGCCTGGCTGGCCAGGGGCCGCGCCAGCGCCAGCGCCTCCTGCAGCACCGCGCCCAGCCGCACCGGCTCCAGCGAAAGCTGCTGCCGCCCGCTCTCGATGCGCGCGATGTCCAGCACCTCGTTGATCAGCCGCAGCAGGTGCCGCCCCGCGGTGAGGATGTGCTGCACGCCGCGCTGCTTTTCCGGCGCGAGCTCCGCCCGCTCCAGCAGCTGCGCGAAGCCCAGGATGCTGTTCATGGGCGTCCGCAGCTCGTGGCTCATCCGCGACAGGAACTCGCTCTTGGCGCGGTTGGCGGCCTCCGCCTCGGCCGTGGCCTTGCGCAGCGCCTCTTCCGACAGCCGGCGCTCGGTCACGTCGCGCGTGTTGGCCACCAGCCCCTCGTCGGGCGAGTCGGGCGACAGCGTCTGGCCGAACGCCTCCACGTACCGCCAGTTGCCGTCGGCGTGGCGAAAGCGGTACTCCACGTGGCCCATGTACCCCGGCGTGGCGAAGCACTTCTCCAGCTCCGCGGCCACCAGCGGCGCGTCGTCGGGGTGGATGAACTCGAACGCGGTCCGCCCCACCAGCGTCTCGGCCGGGTAGCCCAGCATCCGCAGCGACGAGGGGCTCATGTACGTCATCACCCCCGCGGGGTCCACGATGGCGATGGTGTCCTGCCCGTTCTCGATGAGCCGGCGAAAGTGGCTCTCGCTGCGGCGCAGCGCCTCTTCGGCCTCCTTGCGCTCGGTGATGTCGCGCGTGTTGAAGACCAGCCCCTGCTCCGCGGAATCGGGCATCAGCGTGCGCCCGAAGGTCTCCAGCCGCCGCCACGTTCCGTTCTTGTGCAGAAAGCGGTACTCCGCGCTCCTGGTGCTCCCCGGCGAGGCGATGGTCTTCGCGATGGCCTCCAGCCCCGCGGGCAGGTCCTCGGGGTGTACGAGCTCGAACACGCTGCGCTCCGCCAGGTCGCCCGGCGCGTAGCCCAGAATGCGCTCCATGGACGGGCTCTGGTAGCGGATCAGCCCCGTCTCCGGCTCCAGGATGACGATGATGTCGTGCCCGTTCTCGATGAGCGCGCGGTACCGCTCCTCGCTTTCGCGCAGCGCGTCTTCGGCCCGCTTGCGCTCCGTGATGTCGCGGGTGTTGATGACGATGCCGTCCTCCGGGTCCGCCGTGAGCGTCTTGCCCACGGCCTGCACGTAGCGCCACTCGCCGCCCTTGTCGCGGTAGCGGAACTCCGCGCTCCCCGTCCGCAACGGGTTGGCGATGACCTCGCCCAGCGCCGCGGCCACGGACGGATGGTCGTCGGGGTGAACGCGCTCCCACGCGGAGGTGCCCAGCCCCTCCTGCGGCGTGTAGCCGTACAGGCGCTCGATGGCCTCGCTCTCGTAGCGGATGGTGCCGTCCGGTCCGATGATGGAGACCAGGTCCGACGCGTGCTCGATGAGCCGGCGGAAGTGCTCCTCCCGCGCGCGCAGCGCCTGCTCCGCCTCCACCCGCTCCGTGATGTCGCGCCCCACGGCGATGATCGCGTCCTGGCCAAAGTACGTGGACCGGGCGAGCGACACCTCCTTGGGAAAGACGCTGCCGTCCTTGCGCCGCCCCCACCACTCGAAGCGCTGCGGCTCGCCGGCCACCGCGCGGGCAAAGCGCGCCATGGTGTCGGCCAGGTCCACCTTCTCGTCGGCCAGGATCTCCGGCGTCTGGCCGATCAGCTCCTCGCGCGTGTAGCCGTAGGTGCGCACGACGGCGTCGTTCACGTTCAGAAAGCGGCCCTCCAGGTCCTGGATGTAGACCAGCTCCGTCAGGTGGTCAAAGAGGCCGCGGTAGCTCTCCTCGCTGGCGCGCAGGGCGGCCTCGGCCATCTCGCGGTCGGTGATGTCGCGCACCACCGCCGCCAACTCGCCGGGAGCCAGGGGCACCAGGCGCGCCTCGAAGTGGCCGGTGGCGCCGTCGGGGAACGGCAGCGTGTACTCCATCGACGCCCCCTGCCCCGTGGCCCGAACCCGCGCCGCCGCCTGCTCGAACTTTTCGCCCACCTCCGGCGGCAGCACGTCCTGCATGCGCCGGTTCACAAAGTGCTCCGGCTCCACGTACAGCGCGTTCTGGGCGCCGGCGCGGTAGGAGAGGATGGTCCCGTCCGCCGCCAGGCGAAAATACAGGTCCGGCAGGGCGCGGAAGATGACCTCCAGCTCCAGCGTGCGCTGCAGCAGCTCTTCGCGCGCGGCGCGGTGCTGCTCCACCTCGGCGGCCAGCGCGTCGTTGGCGTGCGCCAGTTCGCGGGTGCGCTCGTCCACGCGCTGCTCCAGGTGCTCGCTGGCCTGCAGCGCGATCATGGCCGCGGCGTGCTCGTCCACCAGCCGCAGCCGCGCGAGCGCGCTCCCGGCGATGGCGGCCAGCGCCTCCAGCACCCGCGCGTCCTCGCGTCCAAAGGCGCGCGCGCGGGTGGCCACCAGCACGCCCAGCGCCTCGCCGCCGGCCAGCGCCGGCGCGCTGAG
>DATABT010000407.1:0-6323 GCA_036259455.1 Longimicrobium sp.
CTCAACTCGCTGCTCCCGCTCACCCGTCGCCTTACACGCCTCGCGTAGATCGGTGCCGAACTCCAGCACCGCCTCCGCAACCAGTACATCCATCGAAAGCTCATCCTCCGGCACGTGCCGGGCGAGCTTGATCGTGGAGTAGGCGATCGCCTCGAACGCGCCGAAGCGGTCCGCCAGCATCTCCAGCAGGCGCGCGGGTGAGGCTCCCGTCGTGTTCATCGCATCCTCCTCGTTGCTTGCGCCTCCGGCGGAGGATGCCTATCGTGTAGACATCCCATCTGCCTCGCGGCGGGTGGATTCTGAGGGCAGTCGCGAACTCTTCGCCGGGTGAGCGACTGCCCTTCGGCGTTAAGTGTATATCTAATGTGTATGCGGACTGCTGTCAACTATCTTGCCCTACGCATCAAGGGGAGGCGCGTGTGGTCGGCCCGGATCGAGTTCAGAAGATCGTCCGCGAAGTGATCCAGGAGAGCGAGCTTCCGCGCACCCTGCTCGCGCGTGATGCGGAGTTGAGCCGCGCCGCGCTCGAAGCGTGGGTTGTGGGCGCCCGTACTCCGCAGTCGGAGAGCGTGGAGCAGCTCGCGAACGGACTGATGCGCCGCGCGAACCGACTGCAGCATCTCGCCGTTCGGCTGCTTGCGCTTCGCGAGCAGATGAAGGAGCCTGACGAACAGCCGTAGTCCACAAACGTACACAGTCTTGCATAGGCGCGGTTGCGTGTCGCCCACGTGCGGCTGGTTTGCCTTTGCTCTGCATCCTTACCGCGGTGTGAATGATGAGCGTGATGGACCGGATTACAGTCAACCCACGCCGGTGCGGCGGTCGCCCATGTATTCGCGGGATGCGCATCCGCGTTACCGACGTGCTGGATCTGCTGGCCTCCGGGCGGAGCCGTGAGCAGGTGCTGGAGGAGCTGCCTGATCTTGAATCCGAGGACGTGGATGCCTGCCTCCGGTTTGCATCGCGGCGGATTGATCACCCGGTGGTCGTGAGTTGAAGACAGTCCATTCCGGAACAGCGGATGCTGCGGGATGGCGGGGTCCTTCGGCTACGAGCAGGGCCACTACGAGGTGAGCCAGGGCTGCGGCGAGCGCGTGCTCTTTCCCGCCGTCCGCGGCACAGCGTCCGATGACCTTGTCGTCGCCCCCGGCTTCAGCTGCCGCCACCGGATTCCCGCTTCTGCGACAACCGGCAGCCTGCAAATCCGGAGTTGCTGGCGGTGGCAGGGTGAGCCCTACGCTTCTGCGCGACGCGTTTCAGCCGATTATATAAGCCGTGAGAGTGAGGCAACATCACAGGGATCCTCTGAACGGTGACCCGGGCGGTATTCTTCCTAATATCGATCACCGATGCTGGTCGAGATTGAAATCCGATGTGCCGTTATCTAAGTTCCCAATCCCCGGAGATCATCAGAGTCCGGGCTGAGCCAGGAGAACGAGATGCGCGCACTCATCATCGAAAGTAATGAAGACAACCGCACGGTCTACCGCACGATTATTGAGCATTTCATCCCTGATGTTCAGATCGATGAAATGCGTCCCTCGGCAATCGTCAGCGCGGCGGATGCTGTAGAAATCGCGAAGACGAAATACGCTTGGATTATCCTCCCCCTATCGCTGCCCAACTTCAATTCCCTTCGGATCGCGGAGTTCACCCATCATTTTGGGTCAGCGACTCGCCTGATTCTGCTGAGTAGGACGGACGCAAATCGTAGCGCATTGTCTGAACTCTATGACAGGGCACTCTTGAAGCCCTGCGAGCCGCGCAAGTTGGTATCAAACATTCAGGATCTGCTCTCCACGGTCCCGGATCGTACGAAAAGCGAGGAGCAGATCGAGGAAGCCATCGAGCGGATTCTCGGTACCGCTACCTGCTTTCGAATTGGCCGTCGTGGAAGTGATCCGGGTCGCGGGGCCAAGCTTCGGGATTATCGAGACCCATCCTATACCGGGGCGAAGATGGATGACGGTGATGAACCCCTATCAGCCCCGATCCAGAGACGCGAGAAGGCTAGACTGACCTATGATGTGGCTCTTTCGTTCGCCGGCGAAGACCGGGAATACGTAGAACAGGTTGCAGCACAGCTTCGGATGCTCGGTGTAAAAGTCTTCTACGATCGATTCGAGGAAGTTAATTTGTGGGGTAAAGATTTAGCTGAACATCTTGGTCACGTCTATGGCAACGATGCCCGATTCGTGGTACTTTTTCTCTCGCGCGCTTATGCTGCGAAAGCATGGCCCCGGCACGAAAAACGATTCGCTCTGGCCCGGCAGATGGAGTTCGGTGAGGAGCGGATCCTTCCGGTGCGCTTCGATGATACCGAGATCCCAGGGCTCCCAGCTACCGTGGCGTATCTCGATCTGCGCAGCCTCACTCCCATTCGGCTGGCAGAGCTTATCCGCACGAAGATGGATCAACCAGCGGCTTAGCACGTTGAGTGGCTGGACTGCACAATCCTGAACAGCGGCTGCTGCGGGATGGCGGTTTCCTACGAGCAGGGCCACTACGAGGTGAGCCAGGCCTGCGGCGAGCGCGTGCTCTTCCCCGGCGTGCGCGGCACGGCGGCGGACGACCTAGTCGTCGCCCCCGGCTTCAGCTGCCGCCACCAGATCGCGGACTTCTGCGACAACCGCCGCAGCCTGCACACGGCCGAGTTGCTCGCGATGGCGGGGTGAGCATCGGCGCGGATAGCTTGGCACGCGGGTCCGGCTGGTTTACCTTCGGTCCAAATCTCTGACGGGAGTCCAAAGCGCGTCGCGGCACCGCCGAACCCCAACGCCCAGCGCTCCCGGGCCCCGCCGGGCCCCGCCTTCTGCCGATCCCATGCCTCTGCGCTTCCCGCCGCGCCGCCGCGCGCTGATCCTGCTGCTCCTGGCCGCGTCCGTATCCGCGTGCTCCCGGCTCCGGGAGGCGCCTGCCGCGACCACTCCGCCGGACACGATTTTCGACCAGGTGGTGGAGCTCTTTCGTGAGGAGCGGATGACGGAGGCCGTCACGCTCCTCCAGCAGAGGATCGCGGAGGAGCCCCGCGACGCCGGCTCGCGGGCGCTGCTGGGCCACCTGTACCATCACCTGCAGATGTACCCGGAGGGGATCCGCTCTGCCCGGGAGGCGCTGCGGATCCGGGAGTGCAGCAGCTACGCGCACGTGGTGCTCTCCACGCTGTACAATCCACACCAGAGCGGGGCCGCACACACCCACGCAGACTCGGCCTGGACGCATGCACTCGCCGCGATGGAGTGCGACGAGGCGGACGGCAACGCGTGGATGAACCTCTACGCGCAGGCGCTGGAGCGGGGCGACGAGGCACTCGCGAACCGTGCGCTCGTGCGGCTTCACGAGCTCGGCTTTTTTGCGCCCGACATGGTGGCGCACAACCGCTGGGTGCTGGAATCGCTCCCCACGGACGCGATCCTGGTCACGAACGGCGACCTGGACACCTACCCGGCGCTGGCGCTCCAGGCGGCGCTCGGGGTCCGCCGCGATGTCATCGTCGTCAACGCAACCTACCTCAACACCCCGTGGTACGCCGAGCGCTTGGCGCGCATGCACCGGCTCCCGTTCGAAACGCCGCCGGCGGTGGTCACGGGGATGAAGATCGAGCAGCGCGAGGACGGCTCGGTCATCCTGCCCGCCGACAGGATCATCGACGGATGGCGCCGAATGCGCCTGGACGGCACCCTGCGGCGGGACATCGCGTTCGCGCCGTCCCTGCCCGACCACGCGTTTGAGCACGGTCCCGGGGCGCTCCGCAACGCGGGCACGCACCGCCTGCTGGATCCGGCCGCCCCTGCGGACTGGATGGACGAGGCGGCGGTCGCGTCCGCCCTGCAGACCGCAACCGCCTCCAACTACGTGGGCCCGGGTACGGCGAAGCAGGACCTCAGCCTGGTGCGGAATGCGTACAGCATCCGCGGCGGCGTCTTTCCCTTTCTCGCGGGGCTGGAGCTCGCGGAGGAGCAGATCGCGCGCGGGCGGCGCGACGATGCGCGGCGCACGCTCGCCTGGCTGCGCGCCTTCGCAGACGAGGCCAGACTCGGCTCGGAGCACCTCACCGAGATGGCGGCGCTCGCGCGGCAGCTCGATACCGCGATCCGATGATCTCGATGGAGAGAATCCCGGGGCAGCAGCGGCTACGGCCCCGATCTGCCGCCGCTGAACCCGGAGGACTTCCCGTAAAGCACCGGCCGGTCAGCGGACCATCTCGCGGAGGGACTGGGAGCCGGCGCGGCTGGCCACCACCTCCGAGCCGTCGGCGAAGCGGACGGACAGGCGCCGCTCGTCGTACGGTCGGATGGCGGAGACGTGGTCCAGGTTCACGATGTGCGCCCGGTGCACGCGCCGAAAGCACGCCGGGTCCAGCCGGCGCTCCAGCTCGTTCAGGCTGATGTCGGCCAGCACCTGGTCCGCGCCGGTGCACAGCGTCACGTAGTCGCCGGCGCCCTCGATGCGGTGCACGTCGCGCATGCTCACGGGCACCATCTCGCCCCGCCTGCGCACGAACAGCCGCTCCAGGTACGGCTCCGGCGCGGGAGCCGGCGTCGGAATCGGGATCGGCGTGGGCGGGGCGGCCAGGCGGCGCGCGACGCGGTCCACCGCTGCCTGAAAGCGCGTCCATCCGAACGGCTTTACCAGGTAGTCGTACGCCTCTACCTCGAACGCGCGCAGGGCATACTCCGCGTACGCCGTCGTGAACACCGGCGCGGGGCGGTGCGCGGCGCGCTCCAACACCTCCAGCCCGGTGCACTCCGGCATCTGCACGTCCAGGAACACCACGTCGGGGGTCAGCCGGTCGATCAGTTCCACCGCCGCCGTCCCGCTCTCCGCCTCGCCCACCAGCTCCAGGCGCGGATCGCGCTCCACGAAGCGCCGCAGCCGCTGCCGGGCCAGCGGTTCGTCCTCGGCAATCACGGTCCGCAAGGCCATCGCGCTCATCCCTGCCCCGCCGCGGCCAGCGCGGGCGCGCCGGCCGGAAGCGCGAGCGCCACGCGAAACCCCGCGCCCGGGGCCGTGGTGATCCGCATCTGCCCGCCGTCTCCGTAGCGCGCCTCCAGCCGGCCGCGCACCAGCCGCAGCCCCGCGCCCTCCGCCCGCTCCACCTGTTCGAGGATGCCGCCGGGCCCGTCATCCTCCACCGACAGCAGCAGCCGGCCGCCCTCCCGCGCCGCGCGGACGCGGATGGAGGTGGGCGCCACGCGGGCCGACGCGGCGTGCTTGACCGCGTTCTCCACCAGCGGCTGCAGCACGAAGGAGGGGACGGTGCAGGAGAGTGCGTCGTCATCCACCTCGATCTCGGCGATCAGGCGCGTGCCCAGGCGCAGCTGCTCGATCCACAGGTAGTCGCGCACGAGCTGCATCTCCTCGTCCAGCGGCACGTCGTCGGCGGCGCTGCGGCGGACGTCGATGGTGCGGTGCAGCAGCGCGCCGAAGCGTTCGATGGCCTCCTCGGCCCGCCCGTCGCCCGCGCTCACCAGCTCCAGCAGGGAGTGCAGGGTGTTGAACAGGAAGTGCGGGTTGATCTGCGCGCGCAGCGCCTGCATCTCTGCGCGCGCACGCAGCGCCTCGGCCCGCGCGGCGCGCGCCTCCTGCTCGCGAAGGCGCGCGCCCACCTCGCCCACGTAGCGCACGGCTGCGATGGTCACGTACAGCAGCACGCCGGCACCCAGCTGCCAGCGAAGCTCCTCGAAGGTGAGCGTGAACACCCGCGCGCGCCCCGTCCACAGCGAGTCCACGATAGTGCGCATCGCCATCATCAACCCGCACCACGCCAGCGAGTAGGCGATGGCGAGCAGGGTATGGATGCCCAGGAACGCGCCCCGGCCGCGGCTACCCCACGGGATGCGCGCGCACGCGTGCACCACGCCGATGCCCGCCAGCGCGGCCGGGACGGTGCTGTACAGCGCCAGCAGGAACGCGTCCAGCGCGGTGTCGCCGCCGGCCATGATGGCGCCGAAGTACGCGGCGAACATGGGGAGCCAGGCCGCCGCGTACAGGGTCCAGCGATGCCGGCCGGAGCCGGCGGTCAGTGCGTCGGTCATGCGGATCAGGGTGCGGGTACGCGCAGGGCCTCGGCGGCGGCACGGAGCAGCGCGGCGCGGTCGGCGGTGGGCGCGGGGACGTCGGGCGCCACGCCGTCGCCTTCCACGCGGACGCCGGCGGCGGTGCGATAGTCCATCGCGGGATACCGAAGCCGCCACCCGGGCGCCACCATCACGTCGGCGGAGGAGAGCATGGCGCCCGCCGTGCGCTCGCCGACCGTGACGGCGCCGCGCGTTTCGCGGAGCATGGCGGCCACCGCCTCCGCGGCGCTCCCCGTATTCCCG
>DATABT010000408.1:0-4223 GCA_036259455.1 Longimicrobium sp.
CGCCTGCACCGAACTCAGCCCGTGCAGGCGCCTCCTTCGAAATGACAGTTCGGCGTCGGGTCTGTTTACCTGCAACAAAATCGACGAAGAACCTAGATTTCTCCGTCGGCGCCACGGGGTTCATGCACCGGCGGCGATCACGCGGGCGCCTCCTTCGAAATGACAGCCGCGGCGTGGGCGACTTCATGGCACCGGGTTCGCGCGGCGCCGGGGCAGCTGTAAAGCCGGGGTTTCTCCCCACCTCCCGCACGCTCGGGGGCCTCGCGCGGGCGCGACCGGGTGCGTGCGGGAGAGGGGCCGGGGGTGAGGGCCCCGTCCGGGTCCGGCGGTCCGGGGGCCGGGCCATCCGGGAGGGATGCGCATGACCACGATCGGATCCGCCCCGGTTGCACGATCGGCGCGAAGCCGCTATAATCGTTGGCTCCCCCGGAAACGGGGGAGCCTTGTTTTCATCCTGCTCCGCGCGCACCGGCGCGGGGCCTCATGTCCAAAGGACAGGTGACCTTTGAGGGACTACGAGATCGTGTACATCTTCTCGCCGGCGCTGGAGGAGGCGCAGGTGGGGGAGAAGCTCGACCGCTTCCACGGGCTGCTTACGGGCGCCAACGGCGGCGAGGTCACGGCGACGGACCACTGGGGCCGCCGCCAGCTGGCGTACGAGGTGGAGCGCCAGACCAGCGGCTACTACGTGGTGGAGCACTTTCGCGCGCCGGGTGAGGCGCTGCCGGAGTTCGAGCGCGCGCTCAAGCTGGACGACGACGTCCTGCGCTACCTGGTGGTGGTGAACGAGGGCGACCTGCCCACGACGCCCGTTCCGCCGGTGGAGAAGCGCGAAGAAGAGTCTGACGACGAAGGGGAGGCCTGAGCCATGCGCGGAGCACGCAAGACCTGCCCCATGTGCGAGGGCGCGGTACGGAACGTGGACTACAAGGACGAGAAGACGCTCGGCCGCTTCATCACGGAACGCGGCAAGATCCTGCCGCGCCGGATCAGCGGCATGTGCGCCCGGCACCAGCGGCAGGTGGGCACCGCCATCAAGCGCGCCCGCTACCTGGCCCTGCTGCCGTACATCGCCGGTCACGAGGCGTAAGCCCCCTACGAGGAGAAACGAACGATGCAGGTGATCCTCAGGGACCGTCTCGAGAACCTGGGCAACGCGGGCGACGTGGTCGACGTCAAGCCCGGCTACGCCCGCAACTACCTGATCCCCAAGGGGCTGGCGTACGAGGCCACGCAGGCCAACGTGCGCCGCATGGAGGCCGAGAAGGCCGCCCAGGGCCGCCGTGACGCAGAGACGCTGAACGACGCCCGCCAGCGCGCCGCCGCCCTGGAGGGCGTGTCGCTCACCTTCCACGCCCGCGCGGGCCAGGAAGGCAAGCTCTTCGGCTCCATCACCAACGGCGACATCGCCGACAGGCTGGCGGAGCAGGGCGTGCAGATCGACCGGCGCGCCATCGAGCTGGACGAGCCCATCAAGTCGCTGGGAGTGCACAACGTCCCGGTGCGCCTGCACCCGCAGGTGCGCCCGGAGATCAAGGTCTGGGTCATCGCCGAGGAGTAATCCTCCGGCGGAACGGTACGGCGACGGGGCGGCTTTCCGGTGCGGAGGCCGCCCCTGCGCGCGTGTATGGGTCATCCGGCGTTGCGCGCACCCCCGGCATTGAAGGTCGTCCACGCCGCGGCTGTCATTTCGAAAGGGGCGCCCGCGTGACCGCCGCCGGTGCAGGGATCCGTGGCGCCGACTGAGAAACCGACTCGCCCGTGCTGGTACCCGTCTTCCCGCCCCACGCTCACCCGCAGCTTCTGACTGTCGAGGGACGCGCCGCTCCGAACCCGCGGGAACGAGAAGCCCCGGCGCGAGGGAAGCTCATCCCCACACCCACACGCCCTTACACCGTCACACGACGCCTCTGTCAGTCCGCGAGGCCGTCGGTCGTTTCACGCCTGACGCCGCCCTTCTCGCGGCCACGCGTGATCCACATCGACCGACGATTCAACCCATGATCCGACGCCTGATCCTTGCCGGGGTGCTGGTGCTGCCCACCACCGGCTGCGCCGCCGGTATCCATACCGGCTTTGAAGAGCTGCACCCCGCCGCCGCGCCCGTGCGCGCCGAGCGCATCGCCGTGCTCCCCGTGACCGCCGCGGCCGGCAGCGAGCCGTACCGCGGCGTGATCGGCGACTCGTTGCTGGCGGCGGCGCGGCGGGCGCACCCGGACGTGGAGTTCATCTCCGCCGCCCGGTCGCTGGAGCGGCTGAACGACGCCGGGCTGGCGGAGCGCTTCGCCAACCTGCTGGTGGGATACCAGCAGACCGGCATCTTCGACCGCACGCTGCTGCGCGAGGTGGGGCGGGCGCTGAACGCCGACCACGCGCTGCAGCTGCGCGTGGGCTACGAGCGGCGCAGCGAGGTGCAGACGCGGCTCTTCTATCCCAGCGAGATGTACGAAAGCGAGCGGCAGGACATGCACGTCACCGCGCTGCTGTGGGATCTGCGCGACGGCGCGCTGGCCTGGGAGGCATCGGGCGGGGGGACCACGCAGGAGGGGGAGTACACCATCGCCCGCCAGTTCGGCGAGGTGCTGGCGGCCACCGCCGCGCGGCTGGCGCAGCAGCTTCCGCTCGCGGCCGATTCCGCGCCGGCGGAGACGGCGGCCGGCGGCTGAGCACCCGGGTCGGCACCCGACTTGCCCGCGTGGGCACCGTGCCGCAAGTTGCGTCGCGAGGCCCGCGTTGTCGTCACCGCGGGATGGACTTTTCGGACAGGATCGTAATGACGGACACATCGCCCGCGCCGGTCAGGGACCTGCCACAGGAGGTGGCCCGCGCCGTGGAGCTGCTGTTTGACCGCAAGGCCAACGACGTGGTGCTGATGGACCTGCGCAAGATCAGCAGCGCCACCGACTTCTTTCTCATCGCCAGCGGCACCAGCGACACGCACGTGGCCGCCATCGCCGACCACATGGTCGACGAGCTCAAGCAGGCCGGCACGCGCCCGCTGAACGTGGAGGGCGAGCGCGGCGGCCGGTGGATCCTGGTGGACTACTTCAGCTTCGTCGTCCACGTCTTTCACCCCGCGGCGCGCGAGTTCTACCAGCTGGAGCGCCTGTGGGGCGACGCACCCATCCACAAGCTGCAGCCGCAGGGCGAGTGATCCGGGAGTAGCGGCTTCGCCAGGGAGCGATCCGCCCGCGGGATCCGGCCTCGGCGAGGGCCCGCGCCGGCGGTTGAAAACCGCGCCTGGAACGTCACCAGGCCCACCTGCCGGACCGCGCCACCGCGGTCCGTCTTCCGATCGCCCGACCCACGTCATCCCGCAGATCCCGATCGGCGCGCGGACTTCGTGGCTGACGCGGCGGTTCGACCTCTCCCGGGAGCTTGGGGGGAGGTGCGAGCCCGAGCGAGCGCGGGGGACGCCGCGGTGCGCGACGCACTCGCCCAAACGCTTGCCTCGCAACGAGTCCGCCGTTTACTTTCCGCTCTGCATTCGCGCCGGCCCAACGCGCCACGGGCGCGGCTCCGCCCGGAACAGCCATCCAGAACCCATGACGCAGCCGCAGCCGCACGCCGGCGAACCGGGACGCGTGCCGTCCCCCACGTTCTTCGACCCGTCGTTCGAGCGTCTTCCCGCCCCCGTGGCGGGGGAGACGGCGGCGCCGGGTCCCGTGCTGCTGCTGTTCGACCGCGCGGCCGACCGCGACTGGGCCGCCGACGCCGCCGTCACCCTGGCCACCGGCTGGCACGCCGCGGGGCGGCGCACCGTGCTGGCGGACCTGTGCCTGGAGGACCCGTTCCTCAACGACCGCATCGGCATGCCGAACCAGGACGGCGTGGTCGACATCTTTCTCTACGGCGCGTCGCTGGCCCGCAGCGCGCGCGCGGTCCCGGGGCGCGGGTTCTACCTCATCTCCAGCGGCACCTACACGCCCGATCCCGGCGCGGTGCTGCGCAACCCCCGCTGGGACAAGATCGTGGCCGGGTTCCGCGACAACAACGCGGCCCTCCTGCTCTTCGTCCCCTCGGACGCGGCGGAGCTGGCATCGCTGCGGCGGTTCGTGAGCGAGGCCATCCTGCTGGGCGGGGCGGACGGCAGCAGTCCCATGCCGGCGGATCTCGCGGACCAGTTCGCCGTGCGCGCCTGGCTCAGGCCGCCGCGCCGCGACGGAGGTCCCGCGGCCGCGCGGCCCGCGTCGCCCGCGGACCGGTTTCCGGAGCCGGAGCCC